>JABHNK010000058.1 GCA_018694295.1 Waddliaceae bacterium | reverse complement strand
CTAATCCTTATATTGTTAATTGTTAATTTTAATGAACTAATATATCATATCGTCGTCATTTCTGTACACGGATATCTATAGCCGTATCGATACGAATAAAAATTTGAGTTTGGATTTAAATAATATCGTGTTACAGTTATGACGATTATCACATACATACGAAAAAGATGTTTCTTAGAATTAAATTTTTATTATTTTTTGTTGTCGGCCTTTGTTGTATCGGAACATATTCCGAGGGCAGCGACCTTGAAGACATTATTTCTGGCGGCATTATTGTTGACCTTCGCGAGCCGACGTTTTCCGACGGGATTTTCTCTACGGAGAAGGGCGGCGTTATTACTGGCGAGAACATCAGGATACAGGCGCAGAAGATATGGTATACCCGTAAGGTCATCGACGGCGACAGTACTGTCAGCGTCGTCGCTGAGGGTGACGTTATGGTCGACTACAACAGGCAGCTTTTTGTTGGGACGAAGCTAGAATATAATTTCGTTACGCAACGCGGGATCATATATGAAGGCAGGACGTCGATGGACCCGTGGTTTCTTGGCGGCGACAAGATAGAGCTTCTTCCTGATGGCAGTTTTTCTATCAAGAAGGCGTTTATCTCTACGAGCATCAACGTCAACAGCGAATGGCAGCTTAGTGCTTCTGGTGTAAGGATCAAGAACCGTCATATTATCTCCGCGAAGAGCGTGAAGCTACGCTTCTTGAAGCTTCCGATTTTCTGGCTTCCTTCTTTCAACGCCGACATGCGCACGCTTTTTGATTCGCCGGTGAAATATCGTGTACGGTGGGGTGGTGGCCAAGGTCCGCGCGCCAATATACGCTATAGGGCATATGCCCGCGATGACTTCCGTCTATTCCTTGTTGCTGACTACAGCCTCAGACGTGGATGGGGTGGTGGTTTCGACACTTTGTATGAATCGGAAGAAAACAAGTCATCGTTTTTCACCAAGAACTATGTCGCCCGTGACAGAATAGAAAAAACAAACCGCTATCGTTTCGATGGTGTGTATTCCAGAACGCTTCCTGGAGACACCTTCATCGATGCTTCGTACGACAGGCTCAGCGACAATGAGATGGCCTCCGACTACCACGACAAGGAATTCGAGCTTTCTACTGCGGGCTTGACACAGGTATCGGTATGGCATCGCAATCCTTCGTGGATAGCGTCGGGGTTGTGTCGTCTTCGTGTAAATACCTTCCAGACGATAAAGCAGGAACTCCCTACTGTAGAGATGAGCTTAAGGCCGATACGCTATAATACGTTAGGTGCTATCGTCGACAGCAGAGTCAGGGCTTCATATATCGACATGGAATATGCCGACGGCCTTTCTGGCGACTTCGAAGACATCAACAGCGTACGCCTTTCTGTTGACAGCAGCATATACCGTCCATTTTCATACCGCAATGCTTTAACTATAACTCCCGGCGTCGGTGTTGTTGGGGTATGTTACAGCAACAGCCCCACCCACGATGCCAAGACTGTTGGGATGCTGAAATCGTGGCTAGAAGCTACGACGCTATTCTCTAAGATTTACAGCGGCAACATTCTCCATACTGCCGAGCCGTATATGCGCTACAGCTACTACACTTCTCCTACTATCGGCATAGAGAAACATTATCTCTTCGACGCCAACGATGCCTTTACTAAGCTGAATATCATGCGCGTAGGCGTCCGTAATGAGATCTTCGGCAAAGACAGTGATGGCGGCATCTCCAAAGACCTTTTCGTCGACATCTATGGGTACTCGTTTTTCTCGGCGCATGCCTTCGACAGGACGGTGCCCAAGCTTTATGGCGATGCCATCTGGATGGTACGTCCCGACCTTGCGTTTTCTGTTAAGACGATATGGAATAACGACAAGAAAAACCTCGACCGTGTAAACGTCGCTGTCGACTGGACGTGGGACGAAGATTTCGCCGCTGGCGTAGAATACCGCAGCCGCGGGAGGTACGACTGGCTTAAAGCCGACAGGACGAATTTTGCCCTAGAGACATATAAAGAAGAAAGAGAGCTTCTCAGTGAGTTCTCCGACAAGAACACTACCATCCTGACGAAGATGTATTACCGCTTCGCCCACAACTGGGTATGTTCTATACATTCGCGTCATACCAGGGACAGGCTTTTGGAGAATGACATCAACGAATACAGGATAAACGTAATAACATTGCTGCGTATCAACTGGGAAGTCGCGATGTCGTATCTTCATAGAGAAGACGAGAAGCGTGTATCTTTGAGGGTAGCACTTCCACAGGCGAAGCCCAAAAGCAAAGGCGATCCGACAACCTCCAGGATGCGACTACTATGATAGAAGAATATATTACTACCGCCATTGCCGACATTGATAAACGCCTTGACGAGCTCGTCGATGACGACAGCACCGTCGTCGTTGCAGCGCAGTATTCGTTATTGGCTCCTAGCAAGCGTCTGCGGCCTATTATCACCATAGCCACTGCAGAGGCCCTAGGCGTTCCCCGCAGCAAAGCCCTCGACGCCGCTTGTGCCCTTGAGATGATACACACATATTCTCTAATCCACGACGATCTCCCCTGCATGGACGACGACGATATCCGTCGCGGCAAGCCTTCGCTACATAAAGCCTACGACGAAGGCACGGCCGTCCTTGCTGGCGACTATCTTCTAACCTACGCCTTCGAAGTCATAGCGAAAGCTTCAGATCTCTCTCCGCAGCAGAAAATTTCTCTCGTAGAGGTTCTATCAAGGAACTCTGGGGCTTCGGGGATGATAGGAGGGCAGGCTCTCGACATCGCCGCCGAAGGCCACGACATCGATATCGCTGCCTTGAAGACAATACATTCCAAGAAAACCGCTGCTCTCATCGCAGCAGCGGCGCATTTCGGTGCCATCATCGGTGACGCTTCCGAAGAGATAACAAAAGCCCTAACGACCTTCGCTACGACGATAGGTCTCGCCTTCCAGGTCGTCGACGATATCCTCGACATAACGACGACGACAGAACAGCTCGGCAAACCTGCACACTCCGATACAGAGAAAAATAAGGCGACGTACCCTTCACTGCTCGGCGTCGAGGAGGCACAAAGACTAGCGCTGTCGCTATACGACGAGGCCATCGCCGTCCTCGAAACGATACCTCTCGATACTTCAATCCTTGCAGCAGTGGCCGACAAGCTTGTAAAGCGTAATTTTTAATAGAGAAGGTGCTTATTAATTATGGCCGTCAATGGTGAAAAGAACTATATCGTCCACATGTCTATCATAGGGTTTATTGCCCTTTTGATATCTCCTGCATTGTTTCCTTCATTACGTCTAACATTCTTCGCACCGTTCCTTGTATATATGTGTTATAAAGCCCCTAAAGTATCAGCTCTGTGGGCTGCTGTGATATGCGGCATCGTCGTCGATATCTTCGCAGCACATACCGCCTTCGGCGTCCATGCTCTGAACTATACGATAACAACGTGGTTTCTATATAAAAAGCGTAATCTCTTCGCCAAAGAATCGATATTAATGCTTCCCATCATGACGGCGGTGTTTTCCCTATGTTCGACGACACTACAAGCCTTCCTACTCAACGTCTTCGGCGAAGGTCTTGCAATAACACTACATCTTATTCTTGCTGACTTTTTTGTTATGAGCATATATGATGGAATATATGCTTTCGCGCTGTTCGTTCCAATGCTAGCATACCTACGAAGAAAGCCTAGCAGCAAAACACCATTCGTCCGGCGTCCGCAATAAATTACGCAGCTGCTCTGCGTAGTTCAGAGTTCGGAGTTCGGAGACAAAAGTAACTGACCTTACGCGATAGCCATTATAAAGAAGGAATTTCTGAATAGGATTTTTTACCACAGAGCCACAGAGGGCACAGAGAAAAAAAAAAAAAGAATATGGCTGGGGGACTTCCCCCAGACCCCCTTTTTCATTGAACATTGAACAATGAATAAACCCGGACACGGCAGTGCCCCCTCTCGCCGTTGTCGTAAAAGTAAGATTGTATCTT
>JABHNK010000057.1 GCA_018694295.1 Waddliaceae bacterium | reverse complement strand
GAAGCTGCTGGCATTAGCGAAGAACTTGTCCGCATATCTATCGGTATTGAAGATTTCGAGGACCTTAGGCTAGACTTCGAGCAGGCTTTTGAGAAGGTCTAAGCCCATGATGGCTTCGACTTTTGCAAGTATTGTCTCTGGTGTTATCGTCGTCATACAAGAGCGGTGCTGACAGGAGAAATTCTTACACCGTGAAAGCCCTTCGACATCCATGCCGAAGAGCGTAGAATGGCAAGGCCTACAGTCGACATCGGTGTAGGCATACATATCTTCGCTGACATCACCAAGGATAGCAGGGCTTACAGGGCCGAAGATCGTCACCGTAGGTATCTTCATAGCGCGCGCGAGGTTTAGAGGGCCGGTATCATTTCCGACAACGACGTCGGCATAAGAATATAATGCCATAAGATCTTTCAGCGAAGTCTTCCCTCTGAGGTCTGTGATATTCTCTCCAAAGACGGTGTAATCTTCTGGTCCTTTTTCGCTCTCTGTTCCCGTCAGGACAATGCTCGCACCGTATTTATCGACAAGCATCCCTACAAGGTCATGATAGTGTGGCCATACTTTTATCGCCTCGACACTTCCTGGATGAATTACTATTGTTGTCTTAGGGGTTTTTGTAACAATGCCATCAGGAAGCTCTTGATGCCGCTGTTCTATTAGTGGTGTTTCCGAGACGTCATAGACGCCAAGAGGCCTGAAAAGCTTCAAGAAAAACGCTGGTATGCCTTTAAACTCTCCGGAGAACGTAACGGGCTCGTTAACGAAAATTTTGTCTTTATAGCGTTCCTTCTGCATGAATCCGATACGACGTGGTATCGACGCACCATAGACGACACCGTTTAGGAAACCTTCGCATATATTTATGCTTAGGTCGTAATGTCCTCGGCGTAATTTCCTGACAAGGGATGGATGCTTTTTTTTGCCGTGGTATGGCAGCACAGTATCGACATATTCTTGTCCTACGAGGACATCGACGAAGGCTTTATTAACCAAAACGGTGATATTGGCATTAGGATATTGTTTTCTTATGGCGCGCAAAAGTGGTGTCGCGAAGACAAGGTCTCCTAGGCGGAATGTTGCAATGACGAGGATATTTTTAGGGTCTTCAGAGGATGCTTTTTTAAAGATCTCCTTAATAAAAGCTGTGACGATGAACAGTGCCACCGTACATTTTCCTAAAAATTTTTTCATAGGTTAAAATAAACTGTTTTACAATAATCACAAATACAATAGTCTTTCTTATAATAGGAAGCAAACAAAAAAAGAAGGCCCTCAATGAAGAAGATCCTCGTTTTCATCGCTATCTCGTTTATACTTTTAGCGTTACTGTTTATACATAGTAGTATCAGCGAAGAAAGAAGCGCTACGCTTGTCATCGACCGTGCAGCCACCATCGCCGCTTCTGCAGAAATTACTGCCGAAGAATACCCCGATGCCGACGTTGTTCTCATCGACTCCCTTCAGCAGGTGAAATATCACCATGACGGCACCTATGAACAGTGGGACGAGCAGTATTTTAAGGTATTGACCGATGCAGGAAGAAAGAATTTCTTGACTATTACGAGTTTCTTTGTAGAGCCGTACCAGACAGAAGAAGGGTGTACTATACCTCTTGTCGAGGTGATAAAACCCGACGGCACTGTTATTGTTATCGACGACGAAGCCACCGTCATGGTCGACTCTTCAAGCATAGACAGCAACATCTACGGCACCAACAACAAGCTTGTAAAGGTCAACGTCCCTGAAGTCGACGTCGGCGACACCATACACTTCATTATGTACGACAACATCGTGTATCCTCGTGTCAAGGATATGTGGTACGACATGGTTCTTTTCGAGAACACCTTCCCGATACGGCATATGACATATTCTGTCTCTGGCCCCAAAGATATGCCTCTAGAGAGCATCGCCCTAAAAGGCAATACTTCCGACGATATAATATCGTCATCATACGAAGGCCCCGACTCCTTGCGGTATACGTGGGAATGCAGCGATGTCCCGCAGGTGTTCTTAGAACCTTCTATGCCTTCGTTCGCAAGCGTTGCACAACGTCTTCTTCTAAGCACAACATCATCGTGGGAAGAGCTTTCGCAATGGTATTGGGACATCTCGCTTCCACGCTATACTACGTCGTCAGAACTAGAAGACGCCGTCAATGCTATTGTCTATAATGTCAACACTCCAGAAGAAAAAATCGAGGCTCTTTTTTATTGGGTGGCACAGAACATCAGGTATTCCGGTGTCATCGCCGAGACGGTATCCCCTGGCTATGAACCTCATGAAGTTACGATGACCTTCGAGAAAAAGATGGGAGTATGCCGTGACAAGGCAGCGCTTCTTGTCGTGATGTTACGCTATGCTGGCTTCGAAGCGTATCCTGTCATCATCCATAACGGTCCAAAGAAAGACATAGAAGTTCCGATGCCATATTTCAATCATGCTATAGTATGTGTCTCTATCGACGGCGAATACATCCTCATGGACCCCACCGATGAGATGACAAAAGACCTCTTGCCAGCATACCTCAGCAACAAAAGCTTCCTCGTAGCGCGCCCTGATGGCGAGACCTTGCTGACATCGCCGACGGCTCCTGCCGAAGACAATATGATGGTAGTCGTCACCAATGCCAACATCGCCGATTCTGGAGAGCTACGTGCTGAGAGTTCCCTTACCTTCGAAGGCATCAATGACAACGCTTATCGTAATGCCTTCGCCAACATGAAAGAAAGCGACATACTTCGTTTCTTCGAGAGCCGCATCGCCGAAGCTATCCCTGGTGCCACCTTGAAGCATCTTTCTATCGCTCCTACCGACATCCTCGACACTTCGGTTCCGCTGTCTGTAAGCATCACCTACGAAGCCACTGATGCCGTAATTTCCGGCGATGACGCCACGATAATTTCCCTCCCACATCTAGGCATATCTCGGCAAGGCAGCAACGAGGGTTTCGGCATAATAAACTTCATACTATCAGAAAACACCTCTCTTGAATCGAGAGTTTTCCCTCTAGATCTATATACGACATGCGGCGTCTACGAAGACATCACTCTTTCCATCGACAAATCTTTTGGCGCGCCTATTTCTCTTCCTGACGATGTCGAAAATGAAAGCGGAACGGTTTTCTGGAAAAGAGACCTCGATTATTCTATCGACAGGACGACAACGAAACTCCATGAAACCTCTACTTTTATGATAAAAACCCTGGAGTTCTCTCCAGAAGAGTATCTTTCACTAAAAGACACTATTAAAGACGTAGAATATGACCAACGTAAGGTACCGATATTGTCGAAAGATAATGACGAAGAGATATACTATGACGACGATGGTGATATCGTCATCGAAAATCTTCTCATCGACTACGACATCATCGACGAAAATTCTTGGACGAAGACCGTCGCCATAAAAAAAGAAGTCCTTACCTATGGCGGAAAAAAAGACAACTCCGAGATAACGGTAAGATATAACCCTTCATGGGACAATATCGATATCGTCGACATCACCATCACTGACGCCGATGGCACGACGCACCACCCCAACAACAATGAGATAAACATCATGGACGCCACTTGGGTTGGCTCTGCGCCACGATATCCTGCTGAGAAGCTTCTAACAATAGTCCTTCCTGGCGTCGATATCGGCAGTACAATAGAACACACGCTGAGACACACATACACAAAAAGGCCGTTCTTCTCTACGATGGAGACTTTCAGATATCTCGACCCTCTCAGCAGCAAAAAGGTTACCATCACAGCACCAAAAAAAATCGAACTTCAGACTTTGAAGACCGATGCCGGCATCGCCGTCGAAGCTCCTAACGATGGTATAATAGCAGAGAGCATCGACGACAACGATGATAAAACCATCTTCCAATGGGAGGCTTATAACATATCTTCCGCTAAAGAAAGCTCACTGCCTCCTCCATGGTATTGCTACAATCCCACCGTCCTCTGCTCATCCGGAACGTGGGAAAAATATGCTCCTGTCGTCAGTAAAACGCTGCATTCCGCCGTCGATGACGCTGACGCTATGGAAGATCTTTTCGACAAAATCACCTCAGACTTCGACGATGATAAAGCTGTAATTGCCGCCGTCAGGGACTACGTCGATAAGAAGGTACGCCTTGTTCCTATAGCATTTTATGATATGCCACTGTCGGCGATATCGCCAGCGGCAAAAACTCTAAACGACGGATACGGACATAGCGCCGATCGTGCCATCGTCTTATATAGCATCCTTTCTGCCGGAGGCCTCGACCCTGAATTCGTCATGGCATCGTATTCCACAGACATCGACATCATAAAGAACCATGTACAAGGCCTTCCTGATTTCACGTTATTCGGAGAAATTCTCGTAAGGGTTCCTCATGAAGAAGGATACGTTTATCTCAATGACACCTCACGGCATGCTGCCATAGGGACGACGCCTCACAACGGCTTCCTCGGCATCGTCATCGACGATGCAGAGCTTATTACCATAGGGTCTCTTCCCGACACAAAAGAAAGAAAATATGACTCCTACAATATCTCCCTAGACGACACCGGCGCAGCGACAATAACATATAATAAGGCATTCTACGGCGTAGGATATCAGAATATGAAGGACATGTTCGACGCGATGTCCCCCGAAGACCTCCGCCGCTATCAAAATGATATCGCAGCAACATTTTCTACCTCGGCAACGGTCGTCGATGATATCACTATCAACTTCTCAAAACATCCCGGAACGATGTCTATCAATATAGCCATCGACAACTTCGCTGTCGTCGACAACGAAAATATGTACTTCACACTGCCACACACCCTTAAAGAGCTTTTCCCTACATCTTCAGAAAAAAGGACTATCCCTCTTCTGTGGGACAGCTCTCTCGATATTACGATATTGACGACGATAACGCTGCCGGAAGGCTATACCGAGATTCTCATTGCACCAGAAGACCTCCGCTACGAGCTTCCCAATAACGCTGGCGATATCGTGGTATCGTCATCATACGACGACAACACCATAACATTAATACATACGACGAAAATACTGCCGGCGCTTTTCGACGCCGCAGAATACAGCGTGCTAAAAGATATCAACGAAAAGCTTTCGCACCCACGATCGCGAACTATTATGGTGAAGAACGAAAACAATGATCAATGATCAGCGCACGGCTAAGCATCACGTAGTCGTTGCAAAAGGGCTTTTTCTTAGGCATGTTTTATTCTGAAAAGTTCAACATGCTTATCGATGTCGCTTGGAAGTTGATCTTCTCGCATTTCTCTTCTAGGATAATGCTCATATGCGCTCTTCGTCATGAAGATCCTATTAATTTCTGCTGCTATGCCAGCACACTCGTCAGGAGCGACATCTCCATGACATACTTTTTCATCTGTCCAATCATCTATTTTTTCCCAAATAATATCTGTATATCTTCTGTCTGGAGAATATCTTTCGTCTTGTTTAGCCGGAGGATATGCAAGAGGTCTAATCCATTCGGTTCTTCGGAAACGCTGTCGTATTGATTCTTTTGCGCCGTCCATACACGAGCAACATTCCAAAAACGACATTACCGACTTCGCTTTTTTTACTACTTCGGGCGCGGGTGGAGGGGCTTTTTCCATCGCCGTAGCAAAGAAATCTATCGGTGTCATGAAAATGCTTTCACGAGAGCCTTCCGTCACCTGTTCTTGAACGTAGTCAGGAAGAATCTCGGGAAGCTTTTTTGCTATATGCATAAGTTTCTCAAAAAGCACTCTCGTTAGATTTTTCCACGCAAAATCTCTATCGTGTATCGTACGAAGCTGTTCCATAGAGAAGCTTTCTATTATCTCACTTATAAGCGCTACTGGAAACTCAAAGCCTTCGATATATTCTTCTTCTGAATCTGTTATCCTCTGTTCTATTGTGACCTTTGCCATGCTATCAAACGCACACCGCTTTATTCCCCAGAAAAGATAATACAGGTAATTTTCAAGCGTTTTCTCTGCAAGGCCGACGATAGAGGAAAACTTTTGTCGCCTCACTGTCTCATCATCATCGACTGCTATCTTCTTCGTTGTGAGCTCTGCTATACCTTTACCAAACGCCTCTTTCACTGACTGCTTTACCGTATCGCCAAAAGCTCGCACTGGAACCTTGGCCTCGTAGAAATCTCTTTCTCTTCTATATACCTTTGTTGTCACATTAAAAAGATCGCGTATCTGGCCGGCAGATAGTATGGAAGTATCATCGCGTTGCGCTATCGCGCCCATCTTTTCCACGCCTACTTCTTTAAGAAGCACTTTTATCTCTCGAGAGCTTAGAAGCTTTTTAACTTCTTCGCTATTTTTAAAGATTTTCTCGTGCAATGTTGTTGCCGATATCTTGTTTATACCATCAAAAGTTTTTCGTAAACGAATTATCTTATTAGCAAGAAAACATATCCTACTATTTACACTACCACCATCATAGTGTGTGTCGAACCGCTCAACACGATCGAACTCTTTTCTACTCATCCCTCGGCGTCCACACCGTGATACACGACGATTTAAACACGAACCAAAATCTACGCCACATGCCACTTGGAAATTACCGAACCTTTCTTTGTTACCATCAAGCTTCTGTTTTATTGCTTCTCGGAGTTTTTTCGTGACAGCTTCCGCATCACGAGGCTGATCTTCTTCAGCACCATATGTGCTACTTTGCGATATCATCTGAAACTCTACAGTACCGTCGACGTGTGCTCTATCTCCAACATTGACATTTGCCGTATTGCAACAACCTACACACGCGTGCTGCAAAGTGGCATTGGGGTACTCAAGTTCAAAAGAAATGTTAGGAAAAGATTGCATAATATGTCTCCTGAAATTTAAAGTTATACCACCTTAACCTTCAGAGAATATTCTTTCAATTATTAATAACCATGTGTTATACTTTTTATTCCGAAAACAACAACAAAAGAAATAAACTGTTATGTTAGAATGCAACCTTAAACAAGTATATTTTTCAAAGAATCCTCTCGATTTGCTTCATGCTCCTGCTAATGACGGCATTGATACGCAAAAAGGCGAAAAACCAACAACGCAAGATGTTCAAGATGTAGCAAGTTTAACTTTTACGAGAGCCGATGTAAGGCCAGCGCGAAAATCTCCTTCGCTCTTAGCAAGCGCATTCAAGCCCATAAAAAATCCGCCTTCAGAAAAATAATATATCTTTTTTTGTATCTTTTCATATGATGGGGCTTTAAGAACATAACCCCTTCATATGCCATGACAAAATATTTCATTCCTTTCTTTTTGTTTATAACATCACTTTATGGTGGTACTGCTGTACAGGGGTGGTATCCTGAAGACTTCGATGTCGCTGCTGCCGCCGAAGGCGTTGCTACGATACTCGACCAGCAAGGCAAAGACGTCGATAATATCGGCATAGAGAATATCATCTTCACCGATGCCGACCACACGCTTTTAAAGACGATGACGCCGATACTCTTACGCGATACATCGACTGGTCAGCTTGTCAAAGACCCCAAAGATGGCACCTTGCTACGTCTTCCCAACCGCGGAGCTTTTTCGTCGCTGCAGCTGCTAAAACAAGAGCTTCCTTCCTTGCCTTGGGACAGTATAGAAGTCGATTATATGGAGATGGGATCTGTCGTCGCTCTCGATGTCACCGAAACCATAGATTCTATGGTCGCCGTTCTTATGTCTTCCGATAAGATGTCGAAAAACCGTGAATATATCATCACAGCACGCAGCGATGACGATGTCGCCGCCGCCATGGAAGACTACTTCCTAAACCTCGGCATCGACATCAACGGTGTCTTCGCCGTAAACAACGCCACCATCGGCGATACTATCGGATACAGCGAACACCATATTACTATAGCGCAGAAGAAAGCCCTCATCATCGAAGCGATATTACACCTATACACTTCTCATGAAAATACTATAAAATCTGTGTCATTCTACGACGACAACGACGACAACCTCGTCGTCGCCATGAATCTATTGCCGGAGCTTTTCCCGAAGATAGATTTCTCTTTCTACGACGTCGTCCACGAAGGCAACAATATTTTCACCATCCACAACATTGCCAATGCCAAAGATGGAATACTCGTCTCTCCCGAAGGTGAAAAGCTCAGCGACGAAGACATAGAATACCACAGCTACGATGCGCCAATTCCCGACGAATAAAATAGCGTATAGTTATAGCGTTTAGCGGATAGAAAAAGAATAGGATTTTTCACCACAGAGTACGCGGAGGAATCACAGAGTTTTCACAGAGGGTCCAACTCTCATCGCCATCGTTTCGATAGTGATGACGGCAAAGACAAAGCAAAAAAGAAAAGGCGTTTCGGCTTTTCTTTTTTGCTTTGTCGCGGGTTTCCAAAGGGAAGTTTTCCCTTTGGCGCGGGATTGTTAAGGGTGCGCGGAGCACCCTTAACCGCGGAGTCCTTAACATTACCCTTGTGATGCACGTGTTTCGTATGTTTTCCACTTGTCGTCGACATCTTTCTGTGCGAGTTCCAGGAGGCGTGCTGCCTCTTCTGGATCGCTTTTTATTAGCGTCGTATACCTTACTTCGTTGTAGGCGTAGTCTTTCAGTGGTATCGTCGGTTTTTTGGAGTCTAGGACGAAGGGGTTCTTCCCTTCTTCGACGAGTTTTGGATTGTAGCGCATGAGCGGCCAGTATCCGCATTCTACTGCGAGCTTTTGCTGGTTCATACCTTTGCGCATATCGATGCCGTGTGCTATACACTGCGAATATGCCACTACTATTGCTGGGCCGTCATGCTCTTCAGCTTCGCGTATCGCCTGTATCGCCTGTCTTTGGTTTGCTCCCATGGCGATACGTGCTACGTATATGTTTCCGTATGTCGTCATCATCATGGCGAGGTCTTTCTTGGCACCCTTTTTCCCGCCGGCGGCGAACTTCGCTACGGCAGCACGTGGAGTTGCTTTCGACATCTGCCCACCGGTGTTGGAATACACCTCTGTGTCAAGGACAAGGACTTTTACATTCTTCCCTGATGCCAGGGCGTGGTCTAAGCCACCATATCCTATGTCGTATGCCCATCCGTCACCGCCTACTGTCCATATACTTCTTTTTAGAAGGTTGTCGGCAAGGGACACCAGATGTTTTGCTTTTTTGTCTTCGCTGTTCTGTAGTTTCTCCTTAAGAGCCGCTACACGGCCGTGCTGGTTTTGTATCTCTTCTTCGGTGTTTTGTTCGGCATCGACAAGGTCGCGAGCGAGGTCTTCGCCGATTTCGCCGGCGAGATCTTTTACAAGGATTTTAGCCATGGCAGTACGTTTTTCGCTGGCGATGAGGAATCCAAACCCGAACTCGGCGTTGTCTTCGAAGAGGGAGTTCGCCCATGCTGGCCCACGCCCTTCTTTAGTATGCGTCCATGGTGTCGTTGGGAGGTTCCCACCGTATATCGAAGAGCATCCCGTAGCGTTGGCAACGAGAAGCCTCTCGCCATACAGCTGGCTGAGGAGTTTGACGTATGGCGTCTCACCACACCCTGCACAGGCTCCCGAGAACTCAAAGAGCGGCTGTGCACTTTGCAGGCCTTTTACTGTAGCGAGGTTTAGTTCTTTTCTGTCAGCATCGGGCAGCGTCTCGAAGAAGGCAACGTTTTTCTTCTCCTGCTCGAAGATAGAAGCTTTGTCTACCATATTTATCGCTTTCATCTCAGGATTTTCTTTGTTCTTAACAGGGCATGCCTCGACACAAAGCCCGCAGCCCGTACAATCTTCTTGATATATCTGCAGGGTATATGCTTTGTCTTCGGCGCCTTTTGGCGGCTTGACGTCAGCGCTTTTGAAGCCTTTAGGGGAGGATTCTAGTGCTGTCTTGTCGTACGTCTTAGCGCGTATCACACCGTGAGGGCATACGAACGAGCAGTTGCCACACTGTATACACGTCTCGGGGTCCCAGCATGAAACATTAGGAGAGATATTACGTTTTTCCCACTTCGTCGTCCCTGAAGGATATGTTCCATCGACAGGCATCTTGCTGACTGGTATGTCGTCGCCTCTTCCTGCCATTATCTCTGCAGTGAATTCCTTGACGAATTCCGGGGCGTCGTCAGGGACTGTATCGATGATGTCGTGTCCTGTTATTTCTTTTGGGAATTCGACCTGATACAGGTTCTCAAGGGTGGAATCTACAGCTTCGAAGTTTTTCTTGACGACTTCTTCGCCTTTCTTGCTATATGTCTTCTCTATAGCTTCTTTTATCTTAGCGATAGCCTCTTCTTTTGGTAGCACGCCGGATATCGCGAAGAAACACGTCTGCATTATTGTATTTATTCGCGCTCCCATGCCCGTCTTCCTTGCGACGTCGTAGGCATCGATGACATAAAGCTTAAGGCCTTTGTCGAGGATTTGTTGCTGAACGTTTTTGGGAAGATGCTGCCACACGTCATCTTTGCTGTATGGGCTATTGATGAGGAACGTCGCTCCTTGTGCTGCATTTTTAAGGATGTCGATCTGGTCGAGGAAAGGAAACTGGTGGCATCCTATGAAATTAGCATTCTGTATAAGGTATGGAGCATGGATTGGCTCCGGACCGAAACGCAGATGTGATATCGTTTTAGAACCCGACTTCTTGGAGTCGTAGACAAAATACCCTTGGGCATAGTTGTCGGTCTCTTCGCCAATGATCTTAATAGAATTTTTGTTAGCACCAACAGTGCCGTCGGAGCCGAGGCCATAGAACATCGCCTTCACAGAATCACCTTTCTGTATTGTAAAAGCAGCGTCGTAGTCGATGTTTGTATTGGTGACGTCGTCGATGATTCCCACAGTGAAATGGTTCTTTGGGGCGTCTTTCTTCATCTCATCGAAGATACCTTTTATCATGGCAGGGGTGAATTCTTTAGAAGATATACCATACCTTCCTCCTACGATTTTAGGCATGGCTTCTGTCGGCAGCGTTCCCGATAAGGATCCTTCGTTGAACGCAGTAACGATATCTTGATATAACGGCTCCCCTGTCGCTCCCGGTTCTTTTGTTCTGTCGAGGACGGCGATAGTTTTCGTCGTTGCAGGAACGACTTCTAGGAATTTCTTCACAGAGAATGGTCTATATAGGCGTACTACGATATACCCGACTTTCTCGTCGGAAGTTTCGTTAATATATGGTACTGTTTCGGCAAGAGTGTCGGCACCTGACCCCATAATGATGATGACACGTTCTGCGTCGGCAGCGCCATAATAATCGAAAGGACGATATTTCACGCCGGTAAGTTCTGCGAATTTATCCATAGCCTCTTGGACGATATCAGGTGTTGCTTCGTAGAAAGAGTTCACTGTCTCTCTTCCTTGGAAGAAGACGTCGGGGTTCTGTGCCGTGCCCCTGACGACTGGTTTCTCTGGGGTAAGGCCTCTATTGCGGTGTGCGATGACGAGGTCGTCATCGATCATAGCCTCTATCTGCTCGTCGGAGAGAAGCTCTATCTTGTTGAGCTCGTGCGATGTCCTGAAGCCGTCGAAGAAATGTATGAAAGGTATGCGGCTTTTAAGCGTGGCGGCCTGAGCTATTAGCGCCATATGGTGAGCTTCCTGGACGGTGCTCGACGAAAGCATCGACACTCCCGTCGTTCTGCATGACATGACGTCGGAGTGGTCGCAGAAAATCGACAACGACTGGCATGCTATAGAACGCGCCGCAACGTGAAGCACTGCAGGTGTCAGCTCCCCGGCAATCTTGAAGAGGTTTGGTATCATAAGCAGCAGGCCTTGTGACGCGGTGAATGTCGTTGTTAAGGCACCACATTGCAAGGAGCCATGCACTGAACCGCTAGCACCGGCTTCGCTCTGCAGCTCGGAGATATGAGGGACGTTGCCCCATATGTTTTTCTTGCCTTCTGTCGACCATGCGTCGGCGAGCTCGCCCATCGACGTCGATGGTGTTATCGGATATATCGCACATACCTCATTGACGCGATACGCTACATATGCTGTAGCTTCGTTAGCATCCATGATGACGATATTAGATTTTTTCTTTGAAGACATAGAACTTTTCTCCTTAAACCAATGATTGCGACCTATATTTTCTTTAGCGCCATAGAGTTGGGCAAGATGGCTCAATGAGCGACAAGCGAATAGTTGTAACTATTCGCGAGGAGCAAAATGAGTCAGGTTGCCTGACACTATGGATGCTATAGAAAACGTGGTCTTTTTTTCTTTCTGAAAAGCCCTGGCAAAAAATATAAACATGTTAAGATAAATATTTTAAACCATTACTATTTCTTATTGTTTTTATTTACCCATTTGCTGTTATTTGACTTCACCATATTTCTTTTTGCAGCAACACATCTGCTTTGATTCTATCCTTGCGAATGTTTTAACATTCGCTCGTCTTTCATCTTCGCACCTGTACCACTGCAAAAACCATATATCAAAGTATAGGTCGCAATCATGGGTTAAAATAAAGGCTATTATACTTTTTTTGAATCTTACGCCTTTAGGTTACGCTATAGAGTTCTATTATTTCAACTTTTTTCCTCTTGCGCTCTTTATTCTTTCTATGAGATCATTACATTTAATATCTTTACTAGAAAAAACCATGGCCTCATTGTTACGCTCGTTATTATCGCCGATTATCACGTTATCGTTGTTCGTCCTTGCCAACAACTTCTTCATAACATTCCTCAGCGTATCTTTAAATTCTCAGGGCGTATCCACTTCACTCATCGGCGCGCTACACTCTATAAACTATGCGGGGTTCATGTTCGGCGCGCTAAAAAGCGAGAGTATCATCCGCCGTGTCGGACACATCCGTGCTTTCGCCGCCTTCGCATGCCTTAACATGTCTACGTATCTCGTCCACGGAATGTTCTCATTCCCCGTGACATGGCTTGCCATGAGGTTCTGTGCGGGGTTCACCATCGCCACGATGTTCGTCGTCGTCGAGAGCTGGCTACTGTCTAAGAGCTCTCGCAACACTAGGGGGGTAATATTATCGATATATATGATAACGCTATACACCTCACAAGGGGCGAGCCAATATATCATCGACATCGTAGACATCATGACATCGATGCCTTTCGTCGTCGCCGCGCTGCTATGCTCGCTGTCGATACTTCCCCTAACTATAACACGCACTCCCGCTCCTGAGCTCGAGAAGGCTGAACCAATAAGTCTCAGAAGCCTCTTACGAATATCGCCTTTCGGTGTTATAAGCTGTATGATGTCGGGATATATCATCAGCACGATATATTCCTTCGTCCCGATCTTCGCCCAGGAAAAATTCCTATCGGTATCGTTAGTGATGAGTGTTACTATAGCAGGAGGGTTCCTCCTACAGTGGCCTATCGGGAAGCTGTCCGATATCTTCGACAGAAGGAAGGTCCTGACGATACTATGCTGGGCGATGCTATTCCCTGCCTTATTTATCATCGTACTTCCTTCTGTTCCATTTTTGATATTACCGCTGTCTTTCCTCTTCGGCGGGCTGTGCTTTTCTATCAACCCTGTAAGCGTCACGCAGGTATGTGATCATATCGAGACGCAACATATCACTGGAGCGACGAGCATGCTCTTCGTAGTATATGGCTTCGGAGCGATATTAGGGCCACTGACAACGCCTTTCTTCGTAAAACATATATCGCCGGCAGCGCCGTATATCTCCATATCCCTCGGCGCCGTTCTTCTGGGGATTCTTGGGCTATATACCCTAAAACACCGTAAGCCGATACCCCCCGAAGAAAAACAGGACTTCATAAGATCGACAGGGACGTCATCCGTCTCCTATGAGATGAATCCTAACGTCGAGACTCCTGAAGATCAAAATAAATAAAATTTTATAGGGTATAAATATGCATATGTTATTACTTATTGGCATCGGAGGTTTTTTCGGAGCAATATTACGATACTTGATGAGCGGATGGATACAAAACGATGTCGTTGCCTTCCCGTTAGGAACGCTGGGAGTAAACTTCATCGGAAGTTTTTTCCTTGGCTTGATAATGTATCTTTCGGAATACAAAGGTATCTTTAACGAAGATACCAGAATATTTCTCACCGTCGGTGTTTTAGGAGCTTTTACAACGATGTCGACATTCAGCTATGAGTCGTTCAAGCTACTGGAGCAGAAAGAAATGTTGCTACTTACTATCAACGTCGTAAGTACTATACTATTAACATTCGCCGGCATATATTTAGGGAAATTTATCGCTGTCGACATATGGAGGGTATGATCATGAAAAAAGAATCTGAAGCAATATTATTAAGGATCTTCATTGGGGAGTCTGACGAATATAAGGGGAAGAAATTATATAAGCATATCATCGAGATCCTAAAAAAAGAAGATATCGCAGAAGCTATTGTTTTACGAGGGATAACAGGTTTCGGGAAGACAAGCCGCGTACATACTACTTCGATATTACGCCTTTCGACAGACCTTCCCATTGTCATCGAGGTTACCGATACAAAAGACAACATCGAAAAGGTGAAACCCTTGTTGTCTAGCATAATAAAAAAAGGCCTCATCACCGAAGAAAAGGTTAATATCATCTTTTATAGCCCATGATTGCGACCCGTCCTTTGCAATAGAAAGTTCGGTGTTGGTAGTCCGGAGTTCGGAGATAGGATTTTTCACCACGGAGGCACGGAGTTCACAGAGAAGACGATGTAGGCATATAGGGCTTCAAATCCGTGCAATCTCGGAGTTGAACTCCGAGATTGCATAAAAAACTCGTAGCTTTTTTACAACTCTTTCAGCAACAACATAGCTTCCAATGCAATCTCGGCCGTTTCTTGGTCATTTCCTGCCTGAAAAGTGTTGTTTATACGGTTAGCATAGACCGTGTCTATTGAGGAACACGGAAAGTTTCCGTGTGTTGAACACCAAACAAAGATGGTAGCTTCTTCCATTGAATAGAACAGGGCTCCTCGCTGAACAAGCTCATTATGCTGTTCTAGAAGGCGTGGTGGAATATATCCGTCGTCGTCTGGACGTGCCTGCCCTTCATTGAAGCATGTTGTCGTCACGCTGATACCTACAGGGCAGTCCTTGCCCATATTTTCAGAAGCCTGCTTCAGGGCGGCAACGACCCTCCAATCGGCAACGGCAGGCCATTCTATTGGAGCCCAATTATCGCTAGCGCCGTCATAGCGGCAAGCGGCGCTGCTGATAAGCGCTGAACCACAGTCGTATCCTGGCTGAAGCACACCACAGCTACCTACTCTGATAAAAACTCCTGCTCCTGAGCGTACTGCTTCTGGCAGAACAACTCCAGTAGAGGCGCTTCCCATGCCAGTAGTTACCACGGAAATCGGCATGCCCTTATATTTTCCAGTAAAGGACTTCAGCCCACGGTTGCTACCAACCTCCTTGCTATCGGTAAAAAATTCTGTGGCGATAAGCTCAGCACGTTCTGGCGAGCCGACCAATATGCAATGTCTGGCTAAATCATTGGGAGCGGTATGTAAGTGATATTGCCGACCATCCTCAAGAACGGGTTTGTCTGCGATCATAGTTTCTTCTTTACTATCAACTATTCCTATTTCAGCTTCTGCACATGCGTATGAAGTGAATATCGTAAAAATTACAAAAAGTATTTTTTTCATGATGTTTCCGCCCTGGTTTTTATAATAAATAATAAGTAATGCTTCAGCAGACTACATCACAGAGACTATTTCTGCAACAGTCTCATTAATAAAGCCTTAATTAAAATATTAAGTATTATAAATAATAAAAAAATAAAAGTCCGGCGTCCTCAGCTAGAAAGTCATTAGTGGTTTTCAAACAAAACGCTCTTGAGTACAATACTACCAGTGATTGCAACCTGTCCTTTGCCATAGAAAGTTCGGAGTTGGTAGTTCGGAAATAGGATGGTGAATGATAGGTTGCAATCACAGAAAAAAAATGCCTAGAAAAAATCGAGGTCTGATTATGAATGAAATTTTTCAAGAGTTGAAAGAATCTCTTCTTTTTATGCATGTCCCAGAGTTGAGAGATACATGCAAACAGCTAGGCCTCCCCTTTTCCGGCATCAAGGGTATTCTCATTCATAGGATTCTGCACTTCTTAAAAACTGGCGAGCTTGCCAAGACGCAGAATTTCCCTGAAGCATCGAAAGCGAAAAAAGGAATTAACTATCCCCTGCTACCAGAAACGCTTATCCTCTACGGCAGCTATAAGAACAATGCAGCGGTGCGTGCTTTCATGAAGACATTAGTCGGCGATCATTTTCATTTCACCGCTTTCGGCATAGACTGGATAAAAGAGCGTTGGATGTCTGGCGACCCACCATCTTTCCAAGGGTTCGCCGACTTCTGGCAGTGGCAACATCAAGCCAACAAAAAAAAGAAGCCTACCCCTAAAGATGAGTGGAGGTATATTAGGTTCACTCAAGACTATATATCGAAAAAACCCGCGGCTTCCCACAAAGAAACTATTGAAGCCTGGAAACAAGAACAGACCAAGCAGTCCAAAAAAGCACGAAATATCATCAAAATCATAACAGAATCAAAACACTCTCAATGCAAACATTAGAAAAAAACATCACAAACTTCTTAGGCAACAAAGGCAAAAGCTGGCTTGCTGCCCTACCTAATATCACTAAAAAGCTGGCGAAGCAGTGGAGTCTATCTAATATACAGCCTATAGACAATATGTCTTGGAATTATGTTGCTAAGGCCGTCCGAAATGACAACTCCCCTGTCGTTCTTAAGATCAGTTGCGATGAAAAGCTCATTTGTAGTGAAGTAAAAGCGCTACAGCATTTTTCTGGCTATGGCATGGTTAAATTGCTAGCCCATAATGCTGAAGAGCATGCTGTTTTATTAGAGCAGGTCTTACCAGGTGATTCATTATGCTGTATTTTTCCTCATCGAGCAGAAGACGTAATAGATTATTATGCAGCAGTGGTACGGCAGTTTATTTCTGTTCCTCATCCAGCAAACGATGAGTTCGAACATATAAGCTCTTGGCTCGTTGCTATTGATAATGCTGACAAATCTAAATTTCCTGAAGGTTTACTCGAGCGGGCTCTTTTCTTAAAAAATAGGTTGCTCGCCACATCAAAAAATGAATTATTGCTTCATGGCGACTTGCATCATGACAATATCCTTTCAGATGGTAAAACTTGCGTTGCCATTGACCCTAAAGGTGTCATCGGTGAAATAGAATTCGAAGTCGCCTGGTTTGACTTTATACATGATTCTGAGTTGCACAGACATGACATCCCTATTTTATTTGAAAGGCGCGCCAAAGTTCTTTCTGATGCTTTGAACATAAATTTCCAGCGCCTCAAAGACTGGGTATTCGTCAGGCTAATTTTAAGCGCTTGTTGGATGGTAGAAAATAACGACGACCCAAGTATGGTCATCAAGCAGGTAAAAAGAGCACGAAACATCATCAAACAGTTGAGAAAAAAATCATGAGCAACAAAAAAATTGGCATTATCGGCGTTGGTAATATGGGGTTAGCAATAATTTCTGGAGCGATATCTTCTGGTGTTTTTACAAAGGATGACATCATCGCCTTTGAGAAGAACGAAGTAAGACAGAAACATATCGAAAGCACTATAGGCATCTGCTTCGCCTCATCTTTACAAGACCTTGCCCGCTGTGAACTTATCCTTATGGCTGTGAAGCCTCAGGATCTCGAAGATGTTTCGAAATCTTTATCGGAGTATATTCTCCCTGAAACCCTAGTTGTAAGCGTCGCTGGCGGTGTTACCACTGAAACATTACAAAAGTATCTGTCTGGCAAAGGACACATTATAAGAGTCATGCCAAACACCCCTGTTTCAGTATGCTCTGGAGTTTCGGCATTATGCATAGGAGATCGATGTACTGAAGAAGACATCAAGAAAACACAAAAGCTCTTTCAGTCTTTGGGGACGACGCTCGTAATAAAAGAAGATATGTTCGACGCAATCTCCGCTTTATCGGGTTCTGGCCCCGCATATTTTTTCTATATGATAGAAGCCTTGGCTGCTTCGGCGATACAAAGGGGTTTCGACGAAAAGACGGCGTTGAATTTAGTTATAGAAACGTGTTATGGCGCCATTAAGCTATTAAAAAGCTCTGGGAAATCTCCACAAGAACTCCGCAAAGAAGTTACAAGCCCTGGGGGTTCCACCGCCGAAGCCATAGAAGTTTTCGATAAAGAAAAGATGCCTGGTACTATCAACAACGCCATTGAAGCAGCAATACATCGCAGTAAAGAGATGGACCGCCAAAATACTAACTGACTGATGTTACGCGCTACCGATTTTTTTACCACAAAGTTTCCTAGGGCGCTCTGCCGCCCCTGCAATAAAAAGTAACAAACCCCAATTTTTCACCACAGAGCCACAGAGCACACAGAGAGCGCCCACTGCGCAGAGCGCGCGCAGCGGACGCACAGCTGTCGACATTGTCGTTGATTGCACTTCCTTTCTTTGTTTTTCCTATAGCAAACGTAAAGATACAATCTTACTATTACGACAACGTCGAGAGGGGGCACTGCCGTGTCCGGGTTTGTTCATTGTTCAATGAAAAAGGGGGTCTGGGGGAATCCCCCAGCCATGTTTTTTC
>JABHNK010000056.1 GCA_018694295.1 Waddliaceae bacterium | reverse complement strand
TTATTTTGTTTCTTTGAAGACGACGTGACGCTTCACTGTCTTGTCATATTTCTTGCGCTCGATTCTTCCGGGGGTGTTCGTCTTGTTCTTGATAGTATAGTAGAACTCTGAGCTTTCGGTGCTTTTTAACTTTATATTGTTGCGTTTGCTTGCCATGGTTTATCTCCAAAGATCATGATTTTTCGTAATAATGCATGATTTTAGACGATCACACGATAAAATTCAACATTTTTTCACTAGACCCCATTATTGACCGTTGATCTTGACTTTTATCAAGAATCGCCTGATTTCTGTGTAGTCTTGTGATGTTATGGTTTAGGGTTAGTAGGAATAATGGAAGCTGCTGCTGTTATGTTTAAATAAGTTTGTTCTGGATAATATGGACCAAGAAATTCAGATTGTGCTTTGCATCGCTCAGCAAGCGACGTAGTACAAGGCCTTTTCAAGTATTGTTCCATCGGAGCGCTAGTCAATGCCAACATTTCAATTCTTTCGGCGACGCCTTCCCAGCTGTCAGCGCTAATCTCACCAACGATTTGTATAAGAGTCTCGTTGCTTTCAACAGGCCATCGAATGTGTTCGGGGCGAAAAGGGTGGTCTGATGGCTTTCTTCTTTTAGGCTTGGAAACACGCTCAGATGTAAGAAGCGCTTTGCGCTTTCTTGATGATTTAGTTGGCTCTTTTGTAGCTAGATAAAAATCGTCTTCAATTTTTATTATCTCGAATCCCTCAGGAATCGTTAACGAAAAATTCCCATCTTTTTCAACTAATGTAGAGCCGAGGGGAATTTGTAGATATGTTTTATTTGTTTTGTGATCAAATCTTAATATTGTTCCACTGGGAAAATTGATAATATATTCTTTAGTGTCACCAAAATAATGATATGAAATAGAAAATTCTGACTTGATATCGAAGTCTGTATCTTCAGGAAGCAAGTTTTCGATAGGAATTGTTGACCCCGTAAAAAGATTTTTTCTTGGTTGCTGAAAAGACCCTAGTACTAGTGGCGAAGGAATTCTTGATGTCGGTGAGACAGTTCTAAGAATTATAGTTTTCCTAGTTGTGCGATCTGAGCTTTTGTTAAGGAAAAATCTACTGGCACAGTGCCAAATTCCGGAGACCACTCAGGAACGCTTGCAACAAGACTTTTCCATTGTTTTTCGCTCCAATCAGCAAGGCAAGATAAATTTTTGTCGAAAAAAAGCCCTTGTCTTTGTAGTTCTTCTGCAACTTTTTTCCACTGGTCGGGATGCTTAGAGACAGCAGCTTCAAGCGTAGCTTTATATTCTTCTCGCCGTGCAGTCTGAAAGAAAAATCGTGTTTTCATAATAGAAGTTTTTTTGACGCCTGCAGCTTTTCCAGACTTTACAGCACGTCGGGCAACGCGTGAGGTGCGTTGGTTAGGCGCATTTTCATCGCTACGCGAAAGGCCTGCTAAATCCGCTGAGGCTGCTGTTTCGAGAGAAAATCGCTGCAATCCTATTGCGGCGTCGTCGCGGGAATATACAGAGGTTTTTAAAAAAGATTCTATTGTAAAATTCATAATTTTCCTATTATTTTTTGTTGTAAGTGTTATCGAGGTCTTCGAGGGCCAGACGTGTCATGGGCTCGAGATCGAGGGCGTCGCCCTCTTGTGAATAGTGGTGGTATCCAAGGCCGGCGATCATCGCGGCGTTGTCTTGTGTAAGGGCACGCGCTGGCCAGAATACCGGCGTCTCAGGGAATTTCTTCGCTACGATATCGCGTATGGCGTCGTTATTGGTTACGCCACCACCGAAGACGATGCCGTTGATGTCGGGGTATTTCTCTAGGGCGAGCGATGCTTTTGCGATGATGTCACTGAAAGCAGCTTCTTGGAACGCTGCAGCGACGTGTTTCTTGTCGGATTCTTCGATGATCAGTGGGCTTTTCATCTGCGAGCTTTGACCTTTCACGGTATATAGGACTTTTGTCTTGAGGCCGCTGAAGGAGAAGTCGAAAGGCCTGCCTTTTATCTTGGAAGGCTTGAAGTCGTATCTGCTGGCGTCGCCATTAATGGCGAGTTTCTCGATCTCAGGGCCGCCAGGATAGGGGAGTCCCATTATCTTCGCTGCTTTGTCGAAGGCTTCGCCGATGGCATCGTCGACGGTAGTGCCTATTATAGTATATTCTCCAATGGCGTCGATACGTGCTAGGAAGGTGTGTCCTCCCGAGATGACAACGCCCAGCAGTGGGAATACCAATTTTTCAATAGCAGGCATCATAGCGGCGTAAAGGTGTGCTTCGACATGGTTGACGCCGACGAAAGGCTTTTTTGTGGCGAAAGCCAGAGCTTTTGCGGCGTTGAGGCCGATAAGAAGAGAACCTATAAGTCCGGGGCCTTTTGCTACGGCGAAGAGGCCTATATCGTCGAGGGTGACATTGGCGTCTTCGAGGGCTTTCTGTATAACGGGGATGATGATATCAATATGGTGGCGAGAGGCGAGCTCGGGGACGACGCCGCCGAAGGCATTGTGGATGTCGATCTGCGAAGATACGACGTTAGAGAGTATCTCCACGCCGTCGCGAACTACGGCGCATCCTGTGTCGTCACATGTGCTTTCTATTCCTAATACTAGCGTCATAAAGAGTTTCCTTTATTTGTGGCAGTAATTATACTATAACGAAAGATTTTTATCTATATAATTAGACATAATAATGGGTTAAAAGGAGGTATAGAATATATGATGCCAATAAATAATTTTGTTATAGGGCTTAACACCGAAACATTTGGATGGGGGGATATTGATAGTTTACAGTATGAGAAAGGCTCTTTGGGTTTCAATAATGCAACAAAAATATGTGCGAGAATACGAAGTCAAGCAAAAGCCACAGAGAGACAGCTCGTTGCTTTGGATAAAGAGCTTGATTATAGAGGCGCTCATAGCAACCCTTTTATGAAAGAAGATTTCCGCGTTGTAAGAGATGCGGCGAGAGACCTGATTAAACAGATAATAAGGACAAGGAAGACGACATTAACGGAACATTCCGCTAAAGATATTGAAGGTATCGATGAATGTTGTAATGAAAAAATAAAAGAACTTTTATTCAAGATCGTAGAAGTTTTTGAAAAAGCGTCTTCGTCTTTTGAACAACTAGCAAGCATCCAGGAAGCTTTGTAGTATTACAATGGCGATGCCAATATCTTCATAACGTCGGAGATAGCGACGCCTATCCGCGCCATCCCAAAATCTATCCCTACTATTCTTGTTTTCATAAAAAGCCGTTTTTCTCTTTTTTCACCACAGAGCAAAGAACTCCGAACCCCGAACCCCAATTTTTACCACAGAGCCACGGAGAACACAGAGAGGCGTAGGGCTGGCTAGGGGTTTCACCCCTAGAACCCCGAGGACTTTAAAAAGCTCACCGTTTCATCGCTCACCGTTCAAAAACGGGGGTCTGGGGGAGGCTCCCCCAGCCGAATTCTTTTTACTCTCTGTGCACTCTGTGGCTCTGTGGTAAAAAATTCCTACTCCGAACTCCGAACTAATTTATCATCGAATTAACGAACTCTTTGAACATCGGATGCGGTTCTGTTGGTAAACTCAGGATGATACTGCACGCCAACCATCCGCGGATGCTCTTTTACTTCGGCGATCTCACAGAGGTTGTCTTTTATTATATGACTTGAAACCCTGTTCCCGCCAAGCCCTCATCTATAAACAATTGCATTTTTTCATTAAAAACTTTTTGCGTGTCATAATCCGGCAAAACCAGCTCCCTAGAACAGGTATGACTGCTAGGTAGACTAAACTCATCACCTCTTTTAAGACTGATTGTTATAGTTGTTGTTGGACCTAGCGCTCTACTGCCTGTGACAGCAAGAATAAAATTCGATATACGGTCGGGATGTTGTTGTATCCAAGTTTCCATATGTTTTTTTTCATGTTCATTCACTGATTCACCCACTGATCTCCATGTAAGGGCCTTTATAAGTGATTGGGGCGTGATTGCACCTTCGATGTTATCATGTAATTTTTGTTCTCCACCAGCCACACCGGCGAATTCTTTTAAACGTTCATCCCCTAAGCGCTCATACATACCAATGGCAATAGATTTTATTTTATTTACATAAGCTTTAATGTTTTCATCTTGCAAGACACGCGCTGCAAGCTCTTTGATCGTTAAAGACTCTGGGAGCGATTCTCGCCCTAGGAGGTGTTTTATAAAATCTTTTGTTAGCTTATTTAATCCATCCAAGTTGATGTTCTCGCCATCACTAGAGTTCTCCACGCAGGTTCGTAGAAAATAATAGCCCTCTCTATTTCCCTGAATTGTTAGTATTAGTGAGTCTGGAAGAGGATCTTTTAACTGTTGATAATCGCTCGATGATAATGCCGACAAAATTGTAAATAGTTCTTGAGGCAATGCATTCCCGATGAAACAGCCACTTGTATAAACATATGATAAAAGCTGACCTAATTGTTTAAAGTGCTCCATATTTGTATCGGGCGACGATGCTAATACGATACTACTATCTTCCTTTTCCCTTAGAAGCTGCCCCTTGGCTAGTAATGACGTAAAAATATTGCTTACTACATGACGTCTTAGCCCGCCCGCATCTTGACCGGGAGAAGCCTTGCCGTCCGCGCTGATAAGTGTAACTTCAAATGCGTTGGAACATCTGGCTACTATTGCACTAAGCACGTCTAAAGGGCTTTCGCGTAAAATTGTTTCGTTAATTGCTATAGATGTAGCTTTTCCCAACGAATCTTCAAGTAATAGTAGATTCTCTACTGCCTGCAGAAGATTCGTCTTATCTTCACTGTCCGGCAACGCGCTTACTGAATTGCGAAAAAGTCGTATGGCTTCGTGTTGGTCGTCTGTGCCTGACATTTCCCCTATAGCTGCCGGTATCGCCTGCAGAAGAGGGATAATCTGTGTATACAGTTCCTGTTTATCTTCAATGCCCGGCAACTCGTTTACTGCCTTGAGAAAGGATCGTATGGCTTGGCTTTGGTTGTATGGGTCTGACATTGCCTCTATAGCTGCCGGTAGCGCCTGCAGAAGAGGGATACTCTGTGTATGCAGTGCCGATTTATCTTCACTGTCCGGCAACGCGTTTACTGCTTCGAGAAAGTCTTTTATGATTGCGCTTTGTCTTTTTGGGTCTGACATTGCCATTATAACTGTCGATAGCGCTTGCAGAGGGGGCACTCTATCTTCACTGTTCGGCAACGCGTTTACTGTATCGAGAAAGTATATTATGTATTGGTATTGGTAGTCTTGTCTTGATATGGTCATTATAGTTGCTGTTACCGCCTGCAGAAGAGGCCCCCTATCTTCACTTCCCGGCAACGCTTTTAATGCCTCGAGAAAGGATTTTATGGTTCGGTCTTGTTGATTTATGTCTGATATGTCCCTTATAGCTGCCTGTAGCGCTTGAATAAGAGGGGCAATCTGTGTATACAGTGCCGATTTATCTTCACTGTTCGGCAACTTGTTTACTGCCTCGAGAAAGGATTTTATGGCTTGGACTTGGCATAATGGGTCCGACATTGTACTTATAGTTGCCAGACGGTTGTGTAAACGATGCCTCTTAACTTTAGCGATAGGCCATCGAATTGCGTTTAATGCACGATTAGGCAACCTGGTTATAAAACTCGATATTCTACTACCTCTTGTTGGCAGCTGTATGACATCATGTCCTTGAATATTACCGGTTTGATGTCTTTCATTTCCGACGGAATGTTGATCAGGTAAACCATCTTCTGGTATTATTGGTGATAACGGCATAAAAACTTTCCTCTTCTCTGTTTGTTGCTATATTAACTGACCTTACGCACTACTCTCACTTTATTGGCGTGCTTCAAGGGCGATCTGTTGCGTATTCCTCCTCGTCCATCTCTATCTGAGCTTGGCTCGTCGGAATACTTACATCTCATCCCTTTCGCTACGCCACTAAAGCAAGATTAGCGCGTAACATCAGTTATTAATTTTGGTATAACTATTTAGTTGTTATATTGTCAACTATTTAGACCCGAACACCACTAAAGCAAGATTAGAGCGTAACATCAGTTTATCAGCAGATATTTTTTAGTGGAAATTTTTCAAAGACTGGGCGATTTTTTATTGAACAATGACCTTACGCAATAGCCAATATTGTGAAAAAACTGGGGCAAGATCAACACGTAAGATGAGCTAAAAAACTTTGTAGTATGACGATGGCGCTGGTGACGTCGATGATTTTGGAGCGTTTTTTTCGTGACATATTGGCTTCGCGCATAGCGCGCTCGGCCTGTACTGTAGTAAATCGTTCGTCCCACAATACCACGGGAATTCCCATCTTACTTTCGAGCTGCTCGGCGAAGTGTTTGACTTCGTCGCCCATAAGCCCCAAGGTTCCGTTCATCTTGTAGGGGAGGCCGATAACAACTTTTTCTACGGTGTCGCCGGTGTCTTTCTCGGCTTTACGTATAGTCTCAATGACGCTGTAAACCGTCTTCTCCGAGGGTTTCACTACCTTTACAGTAGCCAATGGCGATGCTATGATCTTCATAACGTCGGAGATAGCGACGCCTATTCGTGCCATCCCAAAATCTATCCCTACTATCCTTGTTGCCATAATTGATCTCATTTTTTTTACGATAGAACCACAAGCCCCAATTTCTACCACGGAGGCACGGAGAGAAAAACAGGCTGGCTAGGGGTTTCACCCCTAGAACCCCGATGAACGCATTCACCATTCACCATTTTTCGTTTCTAACGGGGGTCTGGGGGAGAGTCCCCCAGCAAGTTCTCTTTCTCCGTGAACTCCGTGGCTCCGTGGTAGAAAAATCCTACTCCGAACTCCGAACTAATTTACCATCGCCTTAACAAATTCTTTGAACATCGGATGCGGCTCTGTTGGTTTCGATTTAAATTCCGGATGATACTGCACGCCGACCATCCACGGATGTTCTGGAACTTCCGCTATCTCACAAAGGTTGTCTTTTTTGTATATCCCCGAGATGACAAGACCTTTGTCTTCGAGGGTTTTCTTGTATTCGTTGTTGAATTCGTAGCGATGTCGGTGTCTTTCGCTGATATCTTCCTTGCCATACGCCTCGAAGGCTTTAGTACCTTTTTTCAAGACGCAAGGATATGCTCCTAGGCGCATCGTTCCGCCGAGGTCTTCGACGTTACGCTGCTCGCTTAGCAATGATATCACTGGCGCTGATGTTTTGGCGTCCATCTCCGTAGAGTTCGCTTTCTTTATGCCAGCGACGTTGCGGGCGTATTCTACTACGAGCGCCTGCATCCCTAGGCATATCCCGAAATATGGTATCTTATTCTCTCGGCAGTATCGCGCCGTAAGGAGTTTTCCTTCCCAGCCGCGCGTGTCGAAGCCGCCGGGGACGAGATACCCGTCGCAGCCGCCTATTGTCTCTTCGATAGTTTTGTAGTCTTCGACTTTATGCGATTCGAAGGTCTTTATCTCAAGTTTATAACCTGCATCAGTAGCGCTGTGGTATAGTGCTTCGAATATTGACTTATAAGCGTCACAATGGCGGATGTATTTCCCTACGACGCCGACGGTGACAGTCTTCGACGTGCTTTTCTTTATGGTGTCGACGAGCTTCTCCCAGCTCTTAATGTTGGCAGCACGATCTTTTATGCCAAGGAGCCTGCATATTATGCTATCGGTATTTTGTTTGTGTAGAAGTAGTGGCACCTCATAGACGCTATGTTTTACGTCTATAGCGTCGATGACAGCTTCACGGGGGACATTACAGAAAAGGCTTATCTTCTCTTTGTCGTCGGAAACGAGGGTCTTCTTGCTTCGGCATATTATCATGTCGGGAGATATCCCTATGCTACGCAATGCCTGTGTAGAATGCTGTGTCGGCTTGGTCTTCGTCTCTCCGGCGGCTTCGAGGAAAGGAACATATGTTAGGTGGACGTTTATGCAGTCGTCGCGATTGTCATAGCGAAACTGCCTTATGGCTTCTAAGAATGGCATGGCCTCGATGTCGCCGACGGTGCCGCCGATCTCAACGAGGACGATGTCGATGCCTTTTTCCTGCTTGCTACATGCTTTGATACGACGCTTTATCTCGTTGGTGATATGTGGTATCACCTGTACCGTCTTGCCGAGGTAGTCGCCACGGCGCTCTTTTTTTATTACCGTATCGTATATCTGCCCAGACGTTGTGTTAGAGACTTTCGACAGCGGAGAGTTGGTATAGCGATAATAGTGTCCGAGGTCGAGGTCTGTCTCGGCACCATCGTCGGTGACATATACCTCGCCATGCTGGAAAGGACTCATCGTCCCGGGATCGACGTTGAGGTACGGGTCGAGCTTCATCATAGCGATCTTGAAGCCTTTGGCCTCGAGAAGCGTTCCTATCGACGCTGCCGTTAAACCTTTTCCTAGGGATGATATCACCCCGCCTGTTACGAAGATATATTTTGTCTGCATAATATTTTTTCTACCTTTGTTATGTCTTCTGGGGTGTCGACACCGATACCATCGTCTTCGACGATAGCAATGGCGATGGCGTGCCCGTGTTCTAAAATTTTTAACTGCTCAAGGTCTTCTGCCTGCTGTAATGGCGTCGGCGCTAGCGTGGCGAATTCCTTGAGGAAATGGTATCTGAAGGCATATATCCCCAGATGCTTGTAATATGTCGGTGTTGTGCCTTTGTCGTCGTGGGGGGCGATCTTCCTGCTGAAAGATAACGCCATGCCGTCAGTACCGATGACACATTTTACAACGGAAGGGTCGTCGATGTCTTCTTCGGGAAGTGCCGTCACCGGCGTTGCAACGTCGGCATCGCTGTTGAGGGCATTAACGAGAGCGGGGACGACGCCTTCGCCAAGGAGCGGCTCGTCGGCTTGGACGTTTACGATGATATCGTTGTCGTCAAGGGCTTCGAGGGTGTTGGCGGCTTCGAGGACACGGTCTGTGCCGGTAGGACATTGTTCTGAAGTCATAATGACTTCGCCGCCGAAACCTTTGACGTGGTCGTATATCCTGGCATCGTCGGTGGCGACGAGGAGCTTATCGTAGCAGCCACAGCGTACAGCATTTTCGTATGTTCTTTGTATTAGTGATACCCCGGCGATGAGAGCCAAAGGTTTTCCGGGAAAGCGTGTGCTCCCATATCGTGCCGGAATAATACCTATTGTCTTAAGACTGTTGTCCTTCATGTAACGGTAGTATATGATAAAACGCTCTTGTTTTCAAGAAAAAAATAACAAAAAACAGAAAAAGTGGCTGCAATCAAAGGTAGCAGCGTTAACTGGTCACTGATCACTGACTATCCACCCATATCGGCGAGCTCCAGGCCATATGGTCGTCGTCTTGTGTTACACGGACATAGTAGTATGCGAAGTCAGGCTTGCCTCTTCCGCCGTCGATGGTGACTTTTTCTATCGGCGTCATATCGTCGTAGGTGAACTCGAACTCATCGGTATCGTCGGGTTCGAAGGTTTCGATGACCTTGCCGTTTCTGATTATCTCGATAGTTCTTATTGTCTCGGTGCCGGCGACATAGCCGCTGATGTGTCTGTTGACGGCAAGGCCAGGCTTGTCCTTGGTGTTGATCTCCGATCCCATAGGAGCGCCGACGATTGTGAATCCTAGGATGATATGCTCTCCAGTGGTGGCATAGCATGATCTGTTGAAAAGAGCCTCCATCAAAGAATCGCGGGAGTATTCCTTGGCGATTATAGCAGTAAGACCTGGAGTGTATTGATATTGGTCGCTGTCGTAGAATTCGCCATAAAGGTCTCTGTCGTCGAGACCGCCAGCGACGAAGCCAAAGCGGCAATTGTTTTTCAGGGCTTTTTCTATAGAGCCATCAACGGCCGGCTTGACGCCTTTGCGTCCTTCACAGCCTATAGCTAGAGGGTTTCCTTCTTTTTCTGTACACTCAGAAGATCCCCAGGCGTTGTATATCTCTACGACACGCTCGAATTCGCTGTTGTAGTTCTCGAAATTATAATGATGACCTTTGCCCATAGTAAAAGACGGGACGCTTATTATATCTCCGGGATTGAAGCTTTTGTATATCTTCCGTAGCGTGTTGTTTTTCGTCTCTTTTTTCCTCAGCAAGGCTTTGTTGTCGCCGCTGTAGATTATGTTCCTTATACCTTCTTTTCCTGGATCGCCACGCCATTGGAAGCCCAAGATGTTTACGAACCTGTCGTCTTCGTTGAACTCCGCGACGTTCTGCGATATCAGACGCCATATGTCGTTGGGCGTCTCGTCGAGGTTCTCGAAACACGATGTTGCATAGAAGTTGTAAGCCTTTTCGTCACGGAAATGCCGCAAGCAATTTTCTATGTTCTCTGTAGAGTCGACGCGCTCAGACTCTCCATGGAGAAGCCCCCAGAAAAGATGCTCTTCATTATTTTCTGCGAAGCATTTTATCGGCGGAGAGAAGAAAGACTCTTCAGTCGAAAGGTTGCGAAGCTCTATAGAATAAATTCCGGGCTCGTTGAAATATAAGTTCGGAAGGGTGATGAAACCTGTCTCCGGGATGAAAAGCTTCCAATTGAGGTTCTCCCTGATATGTTTGTACGTCAGCTCGATGAGGGTGTCCTCTGGAGCAAGGCTTGTAAGGTTGCCATGCTCGTCTTCAAAGCGGGCAATGACGTCAAACCTTTTGTTCCTTATAACAAACGAAGGCGTCAATATCCTGATATTTTCTAGGACGTTGCCCTTGATGTCTATAGTGAAAGTCTCAGGGTCTTTGTAGTCGCCTTCACCGGTAGGGTCGACGTATAGCAAAAACGCTCTGCGACGCTGTGCTGTCGTCTGGCATACCGTCCCTGTAGGCTTCTTGCTCTTATCAGAAGAACCTTTGGGGCTGCCAATGACGATCTTGATGGTTTTGCCGGCCTTTAGGTCCGAAGGAAGGGTGAACTCGAACTGCGGGACGAAGCTGTCGGCAACCTCGACCTTCTCCGCGGCGATGGGCTTTCCGTCCTTAAGATAGGCGTATATAATATTGCTCTTGTTCTTAATGTTTACACTAGGAATACCCCAGTCGATGTCCCTGCCAGCACTCATGATATCGAATTTTAACTTCGCGCCAGCATGAAGAGTGGTGCCCGTTGTATAGACGAACTCCCAAGTCGAAACTTCTCCAGCATGAGCAACACTAGGCTCGCAATAACATATAGATCGGCGCATAAATATTCCTCACATAAACGGTTGACTGAATCATAACATTGTATCGTGGTGGACATATACTTTCAAGGACAATAAAAATAGCGTATAGGAATATACTACCACGGAGCCACGGAGGTCACGGAGAACAAAAGTTTAACCCGTGATTGCGACCTATCCTTTGCCAGTTCTTTTTCTCTGTGTTCTCCGTGGCTCCGTGGTAGAAAATCCTATTTCGAATTCCGAGTTCACTAATCCTTGTGTTTTAATCCTTAATGACTTATAATACTTTTTTAAATAAAATTCAAAATTAGGATGTATAAATATGACGGCACCAAGGATTAATGAAGGCCCAGTTATTTTAGAACCGCCAGCGCTTCCAGACGTTACAGCTCTTCCAATAGCTCCTTCAGCTTCTCCAGCAGTCGCAATTCTTTCAGAAGTATCAGCAGCTATTCCAGACGATGCTAGAATAATTAGAATAAGCGGCACAAAACGAAAAAGACTGGAAATTAAACGAGTGGATGATCAAGCCAAGAGATCAAAAGTTTCACGAGTAGCTTTCAAGGAAATAAACGAACGACTATTTTTTATTAAAGGCGAATCTATTGACAGAACTAAGCTCCCCGAGGAATATGAAACTACAGATCTAATAAAAGCTAAAGACAAAATGGAAGAAAAAGTAGGCGCATTTTTTGGCAGGATTGAAGAGCTGGAACAAGCTTTTGAAACTCAAGTTAAAACCTTGGATTTAACTCAAATTGATAATCTGAAAGTGATTTTCGATATGGCTAGGGAAATGAAAATAATTGTTGTGAACCAGCACGAAAAACTTTCTAATGAGCTGATGTCTTTGAGCCCTAAAATAGAAATCACTAGAGATATGAATAAAGGCATAATTAAAAGACTCAAAATTACGAAGACTTTTCGTAAGAGGGAAATTGATAAAAGGATGCGATATGCTGGAATAGAGGCACTCGCTTATAAAAATACTATTGTGGATGTAGTATTAGACCTAGCATCATCGCATCATGATTTAAGCTCAGAGTATTATCAGACTCTTGTTGAGATGCTTGCCTTTGCAATAACTTCGCCAAGAAAAAATGTAATGTTACCAGGAGAAGAGAGCGTTTCAACAAAAGTTGCAAAGGCAGCATTACAGCTAGCATCTTGTCGTAATTTAAGCTCAGATAGTCGTATAAAGATTTCAAAGATTATTATTGACGAGATAAACGCAATGCCATTGCGAGAAAGTAGAATGGATGACATCAATATTCTTTTAAATACATTACCAATATTGGTTAGTGAAGGGTTGGACAACGGCGATCGTTGTCAGATTGTTTCTCCGATTATTTCTTCGCTTCGCGCAGGCGATGTTGATCTCAGGAGAAAAGACTTTCTTTTAACGGCATTGTCGAGATTAATAACTGCCACTAATTTTATTGAAGAATCGCATGGAAAGTTTGCCGATAGTATTATCTCTGTGATTCAAGCACAGATTAAAGCGCAGATTCAAGAGTTGGAACGGGAATCGACCCAAGAATCACGCATACGATTTATTCAAGCAGAGATTAAAAAACTGATTCAAGCAGATTGCGAAAAAACAAAGCGTCAAGCATGGATCGACGAAGCAGGTGTTCAAAGACGGATTCTAGCAGAGATTCAAGAACAGATTACAAAAGATGACAAAGAAGTACCAATTCAACTATGGCGCGAAGAGGCAGAGATTCAAAAACGGATTCTAGCATGGATCGCTGCTGAAGACGAAGACGATGTTGAGCATATTGTAGACGATATTGATCATAGTATAGAGTATTCAAAAAACCAAGACACTCTTTTTAGAGCATTGTTAAGGATGATGTCTAGTTGTCCACCTTCCTATATATCCGGAATTTATACAAAAGTTGCAGTATGCGCTATTGAAGCTATCGAAAATAGTCCCGTATCAGAAAAGAGTAAGCGTGCTGATGAAGACAAACAAAAAGAATTGTTATCAACGATAATAGAGTTTTGCCCAGGTTTTATTTCGGGTGACTACCAAAGTCTTGTCCAAGAAATTTTTGTCGCAATTCAAAATTGTAAACAGCCGGAACGCACAGAGAAAGAAAGGTTTTTTGTAGAGATGTTAACGAAATTATTATTTCGTGATAATATCCCAGAACTTAGCTCCAAAGTCTATAATGAGCTTGCTGTTCATGTTATCAACACTATTGTGTCAGCAGACGAACGCGCCGATGAAGATCGGCAGAAAAAGTTATTATCAAAGCTATTACTTATTCCTGGCTTTATTTCAGAAGACTCTAAAAAAGTTTTTAGGGCGATATTCTATGCAGCTAAAGATTTAAAAAATAATGACAAGCTCGAATTCTTTATAGGATTATTAAATAAACTATTATCAGACAAAAGACTGACGGAAAGTGATAAAAGTTATGCTGATGCTATACTTAATATTTTAAGAGGCGTATTGAGAAGTCTTATCAGACAAAAGACTGACGGAAAGTGATAAAAGTTATGCTGATGCTATACTTAATATTTTAAGAGGCGTATTGAGAAGTCTTATTAAATAGTTAGGAGTCTTCTTATAGCGTATAGGAATAGCGTTGCTATACGCTATAACTATCCGTTATCTACGTGGCGTATTCGATGGTGCGTTTTTCTCGGATTACAGTGACTTTTATTTTGCCGGGGTATGACAGCTCAGCTTTGATGTTGTTGGCGAGGTCGCGGGCGATGTTTATGCTTCCGGCGTCGTCGATCATCTCGGGCATAAGCATTACGCGTATCTCTCTGCCTGCCTGCATAGCGTATGCTTTCTCTACGCCGGGGAATTTGTATGCGATATCTTCGAGGTTTTTCAGCCTTTTTAAGTAGTGGTCGACGGCTTCGACGCGGGCGCCTGGGCGTGCTGCTGATATGGCGTCTGCTGCGGAGCATAATGCCGCTTCTAATGACGATGGGGGAGTCTCTTCGTGGTGGCAGCGGATACCATTGACGATGGCGTCGTCTTCGCCATATTTCTTGGCGATGTCTGCGCCAATATTAGCATGTGACCCTTCGTGGTCGTGGGCGACGGCTTTTCCGATGTCGTGGAGGATACCTATCCTCTTGGCGATGTCGACGTCGAGGCCGAGTTCTGCTGCCATGATACCCATAAGGCGTGACACTTCGATGCTGTGGTCTAGGGCGTTCTGTCCGAAGCTATACCGGAATTTCAGCTTGCCAAGAAGGGAGGCGATCTCGGGGTGTAGATTCAGCGCCCCGCTGCTCATGGCGGCGTCTTCTCCGCTGTCTTTTATCTGCCGCTCGACAGAGTGCTGTGCCTTGGCGACGACTTCTTCGATACGCGTAGGGTGTATGCGACCGTCGGCGATGAGCTCTGTAAGGGCGATCTTGGCGACTTCTTTCCTTACGGCGTCGAAGGTCGAGATAACGACGGCATTGGGGGTGTCGTCGATGATGAAATTCGCTCCTGTGGCATGCTCTAGAGCCCTGATGTTCCTGCCTTCCCTGCCGATGATACGTCCCTTCATCTCGTCGTTGGGAATAGGGACGGCAGCGATAGCAGCATCTGAGACACAAGGTACGGCAAGACGTCCGATGGCAGTGACGATGACTTTGTTGGCCTCACGGTCGGCGTGTTCCTTGGCGTTGTCGACGATGCGGCGTGTTAAGGCGGCAGCATCGTTGTTTACGTTATCTTCAACCTTCTTAAGAATGATGTCGCGGGCCTCGCCACGAGAAACGCCAGCAAGACGCTCGACCTCGGAAGTAACAGACGTTTCACGTTCGGAAAGTCGCGCTTCTTTATCTGCGAGGGATTTTTTGTATGCCGATAGTTGCTCTTCGCGTTTCTCTACGCCATAAACCTTCTTGTCAAAAGCATGGCGTCGATCTTCTAGCTTGTCTTCACGTATGCGTATCCGCTCCTCGGCAACGCGTACGTTTTTGATGTCGTTTTCCAGCTTCTTCTCGACATCTTTGCGGTATTCTTGCTCCTTATGCTTTATGTCGAGTTCGTGCTTATGACGTAATGCTTCGACTTCAAGCTCTGCCTTGCCAATGATATCGTCGGCGAGACGTTGGTATCCACCGGCGGTAAGACGATGGTACACCCATACGGCTATACCTCCCAACACAAACCCTATACTACCTACAATATGTGCCAAAATAATAACCCCTTTTACAGTGACCAGTGATCAATTTTTTTAAACTTTTGTTCTCCGTGCTCTCCGTGGCTCCGTGGTAGTATATTCCTATTTGCTAGTCTTTTCTAAACGCTCTACGCTATTCCTCTACGCTTTCATTGGTGACGATGGGTGGTGTGATGCGCACCTGTTCGACGCAGCGGTCGGAGGACTTCAAGACTTCGATTTCGAAGTTATCGTGGTGGATGACGAATCCCGGCGATGGTATGGTGCCTGACCTGTGGAAGATATACCCTCCGATGGTGTCGTAGTCGCCATCTTGGGGGATATGGAGACCGAGCTTCTCTTCGATCTCGAGGATTGTCATGCTGGCATCGACGATCCAATCGCCATCGGGCTGCATGGCGAAGAGGACTTTTTCGTCGTCGTCATATTCGTCGGCGATCTCCCCGACAAGCTCTTCTAGGATGTCTTCTATGGTGACGATCCCCGACGTCCCGCCGTATTCGTCGACGACGACAGCAAAATGTACCTGTTTGTTGCGGAACTCCTTAAGAAGGCTTGAGACTTTCTTCGTCTCTGGGGCATATAGCGCTGGCTTCATTATCGTATCGACAGGGGCTTCTAGCGAAGCTTTCTCTTTAGAGCCTTCATGGGCGATGTAGTAATTTAGGATGTCGCGGTACATAAGAACGCCGACGATGTTGTCTATGGTGTCACGGTATATAGGTATCCTGCTGTAGCCCTCTTCGTTGAGGAGTTTCGTAGCTTCTTCGATGGTAGTGATGGCATCGAGTCCGAAGATCTTTATGCGAGGGATCATAACTTCGCGGGTGATACGGTCTTTGAAGGTGATAATAGAGGTGATGAGTTTCTTCTCGTCGGCGTCAAGGTCGGCGTTGTCTTTGGCGTCTTCTAAGATCTCGAGGATCTTCTCTTTTACATGTTTTATAGGGGCACCATTTGCCGTTTCGAAGAAAAGAGAACTGCCTGAAGTCAATGAACGCGATACCTTGAAAAATATCCACGAAAGCGGAAGACATATAAACAAAAACATCGAAGCAAGATGCCCGCAAAAGCGTATGACGGCATCATAATGATGCAGTGCCCAAAGGCGCGGAAGTAGGTCTCCGAAGAAAAGGAATACGATAAGACCCGCTACGATATAAAATATTCCTCCTGTCAACGATATCGCCATGACGACGACGCTGGCGGCAAAGCCAAAGCGCATGATATTCTTTGCTAGGAGGGTGCTAAAAAAAAGAGCTTCGAAGTCGTGGTTCTTAGAAAAAAGACGCGCAAGACGGCTGTAGACGAAAAACTTCTCAAGAGCATCGAGGTTCTTCTTAGAACGGTGAAGGCGTATAGCACGGAAAGCACAGCTTACCGCCGTAAGGACGAACGCCCCAGATAAGAAAAATAGTGAAAGAACACCATATGTCAGTGTCACGACTATGCCTCAACAAGCTGTTCTTTGGTGCCCGTAAGAATATGACCTTTACTCTTGACGTTGGCAAGATGACGCTGTTCAGCAACACGCATGGCGATCCTGTCTTTGTTGCTGATATCATCATAACCAAGAAGATGTAACAATCCATGGATGATGTACAACGTCAGTTCTTCATATACGTCGACACCATGCTCAACAGAATATACTATCGCCGTCTCAGGACATACGAAAACCTCGCCAAGAACGCGGTAGTCATCGTCTTCACCGTCGATGGGGAACGAGATACAGTCTGTGGGGGCTGGGTCGTTGAAAAATTGTATGTGCAAACGGCAGATTTCAGGCGTGTCGACGAAATGTACCGCAACCTCGTCGCAGCACTGCTGCTCAAGGGCGATGACATTGCGGACGATTGACGTCACAATTTTTCTGTTTATGACAAGATTCTCTTGTCTGTCGAGTATAGCTATCTCCATAAAGATGTAAACCTCATAATTTCAAGATATTATGGTAGCACAAATAAAATATTTACGCTACATAAAAATAGATAACACGATACGCCTTAGAATACAACAGTAAATAACTGATGTTACGCGAAAATTCTTGTTAGAGAGAGAAAAAGATAAAGCTCTCTATATTGTGGGTGTTGCGCAAGGTAAGTGATAGGCATAAAGATAATATAAAAATCCGGAATATACTACCACGGAGCCTTTTCAATTATCAGT
>JABHNK010000055.1 GCA_018694295.1 Waddliaceae bacterium | reverse complement strand
TTAAAGCGACGTTGGTGAAGAGACAGTTTTCTGTTAACGACTTCATGGCATTGGGGTTTGACTCCATCGACGTCCCAGGCGCTACGCCGAAGAACCCTGCCTCAGGGTTTATGGCATACAGCTTTCCATCGTCTCCAGGATGCAGCCATGCGATGTCGTCTCCGACACATTCTACTTTACAACCTGGTATCGTAGGCGTATGCATGGCGAGGTTTGTCTTGCCACATGCACTAGGGAAAGCACCAGTGATAAATTTAACTTCGCTGTCAGAATTTGTAATCTTTAAGATAAGCATATGCTCGGCGAGCCACCCTTCTTCACTTGCCATAACAGACGCTATGCGCAATGCCAGACATTTCTTGCCAAGAAGAGCATTGCCGCCGTAGCCACTGCCAAACGACCAGATCTCTTTCGTTTCGGGGAAATGTGCGATGCATGTTTCATCGGGATTGCAAGGCCACGGAACATCTTGCTCTCCATGAGCTAGAGGCTGGCCAACAGAATGAATACATGGTATGAAAGGGGTTGCTTCAGTAAGTTTATCGAGAGCCTGCTCTCCCATGCGAGTCATGATCTTCATATTACAGACAACATACGGAGAGTCGGAGATCTCGACGCCGATCTTTGACATCGGCGAACCTATAGGACCCATACAGAATGGTATGACATACATCGTCCTGCCCTTCATACACTCTGAAAACTTGCCTTGGAGCTCATGCTTCATAACGCTAGGGTCTTTCCAATTGTTCGTAGGGCCGGCGTCTTCTTTACTCTCAGAACATATGAATGTCTTGCTTTCGACACGAGCAACATCATCAGGGTCGGAGCGGACGAGGTAACTGTTAGGACGTAGCGTTTCGTCGAGTTTGATAAACGAGCCTTTTTCTACCGAAAGATCGCACAACTCGGTATATTCTTCATCAGAACCGTCACAGAGATATACTTCGTCTGGAGTGCATAGGCTGACCTTCTCACGAACCCAACTAATAAGATCAGAATTCACCGTCCATGCTTCAAGGACGCCTTCTTGTGGAATGTCTTCTTTAGAAAATACTTTTCTCATAGGTCCTACCTCGTGTTGTGCATGTGCTTGAGTTGGTACAGCGCAAGGCGCTGGAGCGTAAGAGCTTGCTGATACAGGTTGCATAGTCGTTCTCCTTAAAAGTGTGTGTGTATGTTTCTTGTGCGTTAACTCCTTATGTCAAAGGCTAGATTGTAATCAAGGTCTAAAAATATAGTGCGTTTTTATACGTTTACCATCTTCCTGCGCTTGAATTTTTCTAGGAAATCAAGAGCCTTTCCAGTGCCGAGACATACGGCAAGGAGAGGGTTCGGAGCTATTATTACAGGAAGTCCTGTCTCTTTAATTAGAGCTTTGTCGATGCCTTTTATCAAAGCACCACCACCGGCAAGGACCATGCCACGCTCGACAAGGTCGGCGGCAAGTTCCGGAGGGCATTTCTCTAGGGTAAGCTTTACGGCTTCGACGATCTGCTGTATAGGCTCGGCAAGACATTCGCGGATCTCTACAGAATTTATACGCTTAGTGATAGGAAGGCCAGCAACCTGGTCGCGGCCGCGGACTTCCATCTCAAGCTCGTTGTCGCCAAGAGGATATGCCGACCCTATCGCCATCTTGATCTCCTCAGCAGTACGGGGGCCGATCAAAAGATTGTAGGTGCGACGCATATAGTTTATTACGCAGTCGTCGAATTCATCGCCGGCGATACGTAAAGAACGTGACTCAACAATCCCTCCCAAAGAGATTATTGCTATCTCGGTAGTACCACCACCGATGTCAATGATCATATTAGCAGAAGGCTCATGGACAGGAAGGTCTACGCCGATAGCAGCAGCCATAGGCTCTTCGATGAGGATGACCTCTTGAGCGCCAGCATGTAGTGCAGAATCTTCGACGGCGCGCTTCTCAACGCCAGTAATCCCTGAAGGTACGGCAATGAGGATCTTTGGCCTCAAAATGCTCCTCGACGGTGTTACCCTCTTAATAAGGGCTTTTAGCATGCTCTCGGCGATCTCAAAGTCGGCGATGACACCGTCCTTCATAGGACGTACCGCGTGGATCTTCTTAGGAGTCTTACCAAGCATAGCCTTGGCTTTGTGTCCAACAGCAAGGACTTCATTTGTTAAAGAGTCGACTGTTACAACAGAAGGCTCTACGAGGACAATGCCCTTTCCACGGACATATACAAGGATGTTCGACGTGCCAAGGTCGATGCCGATGTCGTTGGAGAACATCCCAGTGACACTGTTGAATTTACCGATCATAGAACGGCTTTTGATTTTTAGTTTGTTGGCAAGGGCCCAGAAATTGTTTTTGTTGGTCATGTCAGTAAAACTTCCTTTAAAAGATTAAATGTTTAATACAATAGTTATACATATTCTTCATGTTTGTAGCAACTCCAAAACTTCATCCCACGAAAGCTTGGTAATGATATCATCGTCGTCAGTGATGACTTTTTCTACAAGGGCCTTCTTACGGTTCTGAAGTTCTACGATCTTCTCTTCGACAGTACCAAGAGTTACAAGCTTATAGGCCGAGACGTTATTGTTCTGACCTATACGGTGAACACGGTCGGTAGCCTGCTGCTCGACAGCAGGGTTCCACCACATGTCATAGTGGATGACAGTGTCAGCGCCGGTGATGTTAAGTCCCGAACCACCAGCACGTAACGATACCAAGAAGATAGGTATCGTGGCGTCGCCGTTGAATTTCTTCACAATGTCAAGGCGGTTTTTGCTAGTACCGTCAAGGTAGCTGAACTTTACGCCCATACGTGTAAGGTCTTCGCGTATAATGGCAAGCATGCGAGTATATTGGCTGAAGATTACCGTCTTATGCCCTCCCTGCCGTAATGTCTGTAGAAGCTCTAAGAGCATCTCATATTTTGCAGAATCTTCGCTCTCGACTTTGTCTTTGGCGAAAATAGCAGGATGACAGCATATCTGCTTGAGCCTGGTAAGGGTGGCAAGGACATGGATCTGTACCTTGTTATACCCTTCTTTGTCAACGAGCTTGGTGAGCTCCTCACGAGCAGAAGAAACATACGAGCTGTACAGCTCTTGCTGCGTGGCAGTGAGCTTGCAATGATATAATATCTCCGACACAGGAGGAAGGTCGGAAAGGACGTCTTTCTTCATGCGACGTAATATAAATGGTGACACCTTGGCATTCAAAGCCTTAAGGGCGTCGCTGTGGGCGCTACCGCTATGAGAAAGATAGCGATCGTTAAATCTACGGTAATTGCTGAGAAGGCCTGGCATTAAGAAATCAAAAAGACTCCACAATTCGTCGAGGGAATTCTCAATAGGAGTGCCTGTGAGGATAAGCTTGTGAGAAGAAGACAGCTCTTTTACTGACCTGGCATTCAAAGTGTTATGGTTTTTGATGTGCTGCCCTTCGTCGAGGATGATATAAGAAAAGTTTACCTCTTTGTAGATGTCGATGTCTTTCTGTATAAGACCATACGACGTGATAATAAGGTCATAGTCTTTAATAGAAGATAACAGCTTCTTCCTATGTTCAGGAATACCATCGATGATGAGAACCTTCATAGAAGGATGGAATTTGTTGACCTCTTCGAGCCAGTTGTATAACAACGACGTAGGACATATTACCAGCGAAATGCTGCCGCTATTGTCGCGCTTGTGCTGTGCAACAGCAGCAATGGCTTGTAATGTTTTTCCAAGACCCATGTCGTCGGCGAGGATGCCGTTGAGATGCATGTTACGCAGACGCTCAAGCCAAGAAACCCCAGAAACCTGGTAATTACGAAATGTCGCCGTGAGATCTTCGGGGATGGTGCTCGCCGTCAACGTCTTCTTCCCTAGAATCTGCTTCTGAAGCTCTTTTAGCTTGGCGCTAACAGAAAACTTAATGGGAAGCTTCTTAATTTCTTTGAAATCTAAAGCAACAAGGCTCCACAACGGACGCTCCGAAGTATGGCTATCAAGAGTCGTTATTCCTACCTCGTCGAGAACTTCTATAATAGGGCGTAGAACTTCTAGGTCCAAAACAAGGATCTTAGGAAGAGAAAAACCGCCGTCTTCATCGGAAGACGATTTCTTTTTGCGGCGAGTAAGCTCGATATATGGCCTGTTAGAAGAAAGACAGCCCAACAAAACATGCATCGATATGCCAGAAAGCGCACCTTTGACAGTGATGTCGACATCGTATGTAGTGATGTTTTTAGCGTCTTTTAACGACAAAGAAAATGTCGTGTCGTCATAGATAAACTGCTCTAAAAGGTTCTCAGGGCAATGAAACTCGACGCGATGCTGGTTCTTAGGGACAATGTCGGTCATAAATTCTACGATCTTTTTCTTGCTCTTCGCAATAAAAATGCCCTCTTTGGCGTCGAAGATGAAGTCTTGGAAAAGATCGTGAAGAAGGGAGCGCTCTTCGGTGATATTGCGGGCGACAACACCATCGTCGGAAACAAACGCCGTAATGTCCTCATACGAAAGCTTGTCATAAGCAGCAGGGACTTCGTGGTCGCCATATAAAAAGAAAAGCGTGGCCTCCAGCTCTCCATTAAGATAGTTGATGTCACAGCGCGCCTCGACATTGTCGACATAAGGTATAGTAACGAAATTCTTTAGAACATCAATATTAGAAACCTCAGCACACGACTGTAGCTCAGGCAAAGAGTTCTCGACAAAGGTACCAAAAAGAGGCTCTGGGATGGTCATCGTACTTATAGTAGGAAGACTCTGAAGATGCATCCTCTTAATAGAGTCACGGAAGCGATAGTAAATGTTGTTGTAAATCATTCCAGGCTTAGTGCATTCGAAAAGATTGGCGTCGTCAGGAGCGATGACCTCGTCGTCATCAACGACAATAAGAGGCTTTAATAAAAGCTTTAAACTCGGCGTCTTGAAAAGCTCTAACATAAAACGTAGTTTGGCAGGACGCGGAGAGAATGTTAAAGGTGTCTCAATGCTGCCACGATAAAGACAGGGCATGGTATGTACGTCACTGCCAAGCGATGAGTCGCTGCCCAAAGAATAAACAGCAGCAAGAAGAGCGCCGAAAGCATCGTGGTTCAACATCGCTGTGCGTCGGTCACTGTCATCATCGTCAGCATAATAATGCACCTGATCGAGAAGCATGCTAATAACTTCCGTGCTAGCAGTATCGAAAGAACGATGCGTGAAGAAAAAACGCCTGCCATTGATAGTAAAAGGCTCATGATAACGTATCGACTCAAGAAACTCCTTGATGTCAGGAATAAGCATAAGCTTGGAGCGCCATGGAAAACGAAGCATCACCTGAATATTATGACCGCCAGAAGAAAGACGAGAAGAAGGAGGGTCGAAGATAAGGATGAGCTCGGCATTGTCCTCAATAAGACTCTCCTGAGGTAAGAAAAATGGAGAACGACGAAAAACACGGGCGGCATCGTTATACTCTCGTAAAAGTTCGCGCTGGTAGTTCGCGTCTTCACGAAAACGATGCTTGCTCTTAGACTTCTCAAAAGTCTCAAGAAGCAACGCCTTTTCACTAGTATCGATGTCGTCAAGATCGTCGAGATCAGCTTCATTGGAATACTCGACAATAAGCTTGTCAAGATGATCCTCAAGGAAAAATAATAAGCCAGGAATATGTTGGCAATCATGGTCCAGAGGACAGCCACAGCTAGAATCAATAACCTCAGACTCAAGACGGCTTATCTCAAGAAAACATTCGTATGTATTGTCGTAACTGCCTAATACTTCACCGCAAATTTTAATAGTCTCGCTGTCTAAAAATATTATTTTAGCAGAAAGAACCATCTCTTTGTCGTGTAATTCACGACCCATAGAAATAATAGATGGCGAAAAATCTCGACGAAGTTTGCGAAAATTTAACATATAATTCCCTTCTTGGCTCCCTATATACCACGAAAGTAAGACAATGTTTGTACCCTTTTTCACTATAGAAATGCAATGAAAAAATTATTCTTTGACGTTCTTTATTTTTATCACATCGGCAATGTTGGCATCATAAATGCATATACACGGTGTGAGAAAGGTGCGGAACAAAAAAAGGAGAAAATATTATGACGGAAATAACCTCAATATATAGCGATGTCCCCAATGATGCCCCAGCAAACTATACTTATCAGCTGCCAATGTATTATTTGTATAAGCAGTTTTATCCAGGAAGCGATTCTACGGAGTTTGAGCAAAAGCTCACAAATTTCAATACGTATCTCGATGAAAATAAAGACAGTACGTTTAACCCAGCAGGCGATCTCCCCGAAGACCTTTCTGTCGATTTCCTTGACGGAGAAAAACAGGGGTGGTGGATAGAATATCTTAAAAGCCTTGATGCGCCGGTCTTACCAAGCATCGACATTGAAAAGTCGACGATGCAAAGCTATATACAGTTTGAGTTTTTACGCGTTGGAAACGAAGCCGTTGTGAGTCAGATGAACGGTCTTCTTGGAATTCTTGATGATATAACGGCAGCGTCTAGTGATGTTTCGGCATTGGTGACATTCTTTAATAAAAGAGGTAATGAAGTAGACGATATTACAGTTACATTTGAAAATGATGATGATGATACAGTCATAACGGAACAAATATCTCCAAAACTAAATGTCGAGTCGAATTTGGATTCAATAGATTATGTTGAAATGGAAAAAATCTATAACCGTTTGGTGTCAACAGCAGAAGATGCTATAAGTGATTCTTTGAAAGAGGCTCTTAACGCTGTCATAGCAGACCTAAATCCTAACGATACATTTATAACAGAAGCTGCTTGGAAGGATCTATGGGGAATAGGAAAAGAAGCGGCAAGTGATGACGTAGACGGCAGCAGCATAGGGTTGCACTTAAGACAGGCTTTAATAGTTACACAAAATTATAACGAAAGGGCGAAGGCGCAACTTCGACAGGCGATGTTTACATTCGAAGAATTTTATAAAGCAGCAGCAACGTTGTCGAATGCATTAACAGATATGCTCGAAAATACGGCACGAAAAATTGTAAAATAACACCAGGATACAAAATATTATGATTCTATTCTTCATAACCTTCTGGATATTAAGCAATAATAAAAATAAAGAAAAAAGTAGAACTTTTTTTTGAAACGGAGTACAGTAAAAAATACATTAGATGTAAACACATTCTTGTCGGTTCTGGGTCAAAGTTTCCTCCATTCTTTGGTTCAGAACCGGCTTTTTTTTATTTTTAAATCAAATTGAGGCATGGTTCAAAATTCGACGGGTCTGGCTTGTCATCTTTGCGTTTCTCCGAAGGAAAATGCAAAAATGCAAGCCTGACCCTAGAATAAAAATGAACCATGCCCAAATTGACTCTTGCACAAAAACCGAAAGAGAGTATAATATTGTACTTCCTTATCGCGGGTGTAGCTCAGTGGTAGAGCGTCACCTTCCCAAGGTGAGGGTCGTGAGTTCAAGTCTCATCACCCGCTAAAAGCTATAAAGGTGGATGGGTATAAGTCTCATCACTGTGTTTTCGGCGTTTATAGTCGGTAAGGGTCAGGTCTATAAGTATATGCGGGTGTAGCTCAGTGGTAGAGCATCACGTTGCCAACGTGAGGGTCGTGAGTTCGAATCTCATCACCCGCTATTTTTTACAAACATATTATGAGGCATCTTTCGTGGCAAAGAATAAAATAACTGAAGATAAAAAAGCCGATGTTGCTGTTACAGAAAAGGACGTTGTAACAGAGTTCACAAGCAAAGATTTCTCTGTTACCATGAAGCAAGCTCTACATTGTAGGGTTTTGTTGACCGTTACAGTGACGCCAAAAGCTACAGAAGCAGCATATAAAAAAGGCATCAAGAAGATCAATAAAGAGATCTCGGTACCAGGATTTCGTAAAGGTAAAGCTCCCGAGGCTCTTGTAATAAAAAACTATAAATCGCATATCGAAGACCAATGGCGTGATCTCCTTTTGCATACTAGCTTCAATGAAGCTATGAAGCTTACAAAGATATATCCCTTCAACGAGAAAAGTTTCAGAACGTCAAAAGTCGATAGCAGCTCTCTTGATGATGGTTCTGTAGTAGTCTTCGAATATGAGAGCGAGCCACAGGTTCCTCGCGTTGACCTTAAAAAGTTAGAACTGAAAAAAGTTGACCCTGTTGCTGTCGATGATAAAGCGATAGATGAAAGGATCGAACAGCTCCGTGAGAGATATGTCGACTGGAAAGAATGTGAAGAAGATCATATCGCTGTTGTCGGCGACCACGTAAACCTTACCGTAGTATCGTTAGAAGAAAAAGAGTCTGAGAATAAAGAACTTTGTAATGACACACGTTTCCTCCTAGACGAAGCAGAGATGAGCCCGTGGATGATAAAACTTGTTACCGGCCTAAAAAAAGGTGGCACCGTTGAAGGCGTCAGCGAACTCGACGAGCGTCTTGACGAGAAGGCTAAAAAAGAATTCGTCTCAACAAAATGTGCTATAACACTAGTCAGCATAAATAAACGTATACTCCCTGATATCGACGAAGAGTTTGCTAAGAAATTAGGATGCACTACAGTAGAAGAACTACGCGAGAATGTCCGTAAACAGTGTGAAGGCGAAGGCGATAATGACGTAAAAGAAGCGCTTCGTGAGCAAGTCGAAGCCCTCATCTTAGAGAAATATGATTTCGATCTGCCTTCTTCATTGATAGAAGCAGAACGTAAGATACGGATAAGGAACAAGATACGACAGCTCAAAGAACAGAAGAAAAGCGCCGAAGAAATATCATCGCTAGAACAAGATATCGAAAAAGATGTCGCCAAAGAAGTTCACAATGTTCTACGCTTTTTCTTCCTCGTCCGAAATATTGCCGTTGATAATATGATATCAGTTACAGACGAAGATATTGACAAGGAAATGGTTCGTGAGCGCCTTTACTGGTATATGTTCAATAAAGGGAAGGAGTTTGACGAAAAAGATCCAGACCTGCGGTCGAAGCTTTACGCTAACATCCTTACCACTAAAGTCAAAGACTTCCTTATTGATAAGAGCAAGATCGTATAGCACCCGAAAAAACTTGACCGTCTAATAACAATACTCGTATAACGAGGGCATCATAAGTATAACCGTTACCAAAAGGAAAAGTGTATGTCATCAAAGAAACAACAGATGTCTTTAACACCATACGTTATAGAAGACACCGGGCGCGGTGAGCGTTCGATGGATATTTATTCACGACTTCTTAAAGATAGGATAATATTCCTAGGGACACAGGTCGATGATCAGGTTGCTAATGTCATCGTCGCACAGCTGTTATTCCTTAAGATGGAAGACCCTAAGAAAGATATACACCTGTATATCAACACCCCAGGGGGATACATCTCCGCAGGGATGGCGATATATGACACGCTGCGTTTCTTGGGATGCGATGTCAACACATACTGCATAGGACAGGCAGCGTCGATGGGGGCATTCCTCCTAGCAGCAGGAACTAAAGGCAAACGCTTCGCTCTTCCTAATAGCCGTGTTATGATACACCAGCCGTCGGGAGGCGTTGGTGGAACCTCATCGGATATAGCTTTACAAGCAGAAGAGATAATAAAGACGAAGAAAAAACTTACAGCGATACTAGCAGAATGTACAGGACAGACCGTAGAGAAGATCTCCGAAGACTCCGATAGAGATTACTATATGACCGCCGAAGAAGCCTGCGAATATGGTATTATCGATGAAGTCATCACCGTTGCTAAAGAACTATAACTTATAAAATATCCCATGGCAAAAAAAACGTTTTCTCCTAAAGACACCGCTGGATGCTCGTTCTGTGGCCGCACAGAAGATGCTGTCGACAAGTTAATCTCCGGCCCCGACGTATATATATGTGATAAATGTATCAGATTGTGTATGGGAATAATAGAGAAGAAGACAGAACATTTTGAGTTCAACATCCAGAAGCCTCGAGAAATAAAAAAACGGCTCGATGAGTATATCATAGGACAAGAAAACGCCAAGAAAGCCATATCCGTTGCGGTGTATAACCATTACAAACGCATACGTTCTATGAAGACCGCCGATATTGAGCTGTGCAAGTCCAATGTCATGCTTATAGGCCCTACGGGGTCAGGAAAAACCCTTATCGCTAAAACTCTAGCGAGAATTCTCGACGTCCCTTTTACGATAACAGACGCTACGACGCTTACAGAAGCAGGGTATGTCGGTGAAGATGTAGAAAATATCATCTTACGTCTAGTACAAGCTGCCGACTACGACATCGCTAAAGCTGAACAGGGTATAATATATATCGACGAGATCGATAAAATAGGAAGAACGACGTCTAACGTCTCTATAACACGCGATGTCTCCGGCGAAGGCGTACAACAAGCACTTCTAAAAATAATAGAAGGCACTGTCGCCAATGTCCCTCCAAAAGGAGGACGTAAGCATCCTAATCAGGAATATATCAAGGTAAATACCGAGAATATCCTCTTCATTGTCGGTGGAGCTTTCGTCAACCTCGACAAAGTTATAGCAAAACGCCTTGGAAAAAGCACGATAGGCTTTAAAAAAGATGATAAAAAAGAAATCGACCATACGAAGGTCAGCGAACTTATCGCGCATGTCGAGCCCGAAGACTTCATCTCTTTTGGGATGATACCAGAGTTTATAGGAAGGTTCAACAGCATCGCCAGCTGCTTCGAACTTACAGACGAAGACCTTGTGGAAATACTTACTGGCCCGAAGAACGCCGTAGTAAAACAGTTCATACATATGCTCGATATGGAAGGCGTAAAGCTTCACTTCACCGCTAATGCCCTGAAAAAAATAGCGAATAAAGCCTCGAAAATGGGCACAGGAGCACGAGCCCTCAGGATGATAATAGAGAAGATAATGCTGGACCTTATGTTTGAAGTCCCTTCAGAAGAAGATATTATCGAGATCGTCGTAGACGAGAAAGTCGTAACGTCAAACAAAAAACCATCCATCAAAAGATCTAAGAAAAAAACAGCGTAAAATGCGGCTACGCCGCATTTCAGTGACCAGTGATCAGTTATTCTATTCGCTATACGCTATTCCTATCACACGGACACGGCAGTGCCCCCTCTCTGTGAAACTCTGTGATTCCTCTCTTCTCTCTCTGTGGTAAAAATGGGGCTTGTTACTTTTTATTGCAGGAGCGGCAAAGCATCCTGGGAAACTTTGTGGTAAAAAATCGGTAGCGCGTAACATCAGCTATTCAGCATTGTAAGAAGCTCTCGCCTCACTAATCATTGATCATTGATCATTGATCATTGAGAATTGATCATTGTTTTTTGCTGTTTTCCACGTAATATGAAGTTTACAGGCATCCCAGTGAAAGGATGTGTCTTACGTAGCTGATTGTAGATATATCTCTTATATGATGTTCCCATGAGCTTGGGCTTGTTGACGAAGATAATAAACGTCGGCGGTGTCGACGTCGTCTGTGTCAAATAGTATATCTTTAACCTCTTGCCTTGTATCATAGGAGGCGCCACACGCGCCATAGCAGCAGAGACAATATCGTTGAGCTGGGGAGTGCTGATGCGTGTCTCGGAAGCGGTCTTGACAATATGGATCTCATCGAAAAGCTTATCGAGGTTCCTTCCGTCCAAAGCAGAAATGAAAATAGCAGGACAGTGTTTGAGGAAAGGTATCTCCTCGCGGATGCTACCAAGACAGTGTTCCATCCTAAAACCCTTGACAAGGTCCCACTTGTTAAACAAAAGTATGCATCCCTTCCCTTTCTCTTCGATCATACGGGCGATCTTTTTCTCTTGAGTAGTCATTCCCTGCTGGGCGTCGATCATAAGAGCACAGATGTCGGCGCGCTCGACAGCACGCTCAGTGCGGATGCTGGCAAACTTGTCGACAACTTCATGCTCAGAAGTCTTGCGACGTATCCCCGCAGTGTCGATGAAAACATAGTCGCTGTCTTTATAAGAAAATTCGATGTCGATGCTGTCACGCGTAGTGCCAGCAATAGGACTGACGACACATCGCCTTTCATCAACAAGGGTGTTGATAAGCGTAGACTTCCCAACATTAGGCCTTCCAATGATGGCGACTTTAGTAGCACCACTGTCGTAATGGCCCTCGTTAGAGGACGATAACGGACTAAGAGCACCTTCGAGCATTTCTGCGACGTTTATGCCATGAAGTGCTGAAACACCAACGATATTAGAAATTCCAAGGCCATGAAAATCGTGGATTAGACGTTCCTGGTCGAGAGTGTCGACCTTGTTGACGGCGAGAATAAGAGGCTTGCCGGAACGCTTCAAAATATTCGCGACGTCGACGTCGAGAGTTATAGTTCCTACAGTTCCGTCTACAACAAAAATTATGCTATCAGCCTCTTCGATGGCAATAGAAGCTTGCTGCTTGACCTCTTCGTTGAAAGGAAGAGGGGAGTTTAGAGCAATACCACCAGTATCGATGACTTCAAAGTCTACACCAAAACACTCAGCTTCGGCATAAAGCCTGTCACGAGTGACACCCTCAGATTCGTCGACGATGGCAATACGTTTTTTGCAGATCCTGTTAAATAACGCAGACTTCCCAACATTGGGACGCCCGACAATAGCAACTTTAGGAAGACGTGAAGACATAGGTTCCTTTATTTTTGTGGTATAAAAAAAGAATTATAACGTACAGAGCCTTAAAATGAAAGAAAAATCCTGTTCTTTTCCTATCAGCCATACGCTAGAACTATCCGCTATTTTTAGGCGCTGAAATGTCGACACGCTCACCAGAAATGACACCGTTTTTGTTGAAGATAGCAAACTCGTGATCATTGACGACTTTGTCGACTTTCTTTCCGATCCTTTTTGTGGCGATGATCCACCCAACGATTATTACAATCAGAATTACTGCGACATAAGGCGCTGTTACCGCCAAAGAACCGAAGATCATAAGAAGAACTTGGTGAATTATAGCACCGCCGGATTTCCCCATGCGAGAGCCCACACCGTCGATGGCAGACTTGCTTTTTATCCTAGCGTCTCTATCGAGGGGGATGTAAGTTATTTCTTTAGTGGCATCGAAGACAGTATATTTCGAGGCGCGGCTTAAAATGTTTTGAGCGGATCCTACGAAGGCGACAAGGTAAAGAGGCGTCATCCCAGTAAAAGATATTAAGACGTCGCTGAAATGTCCGCTGAAAAGAAGAGTTCCGAAGAACACTACGCTCGTGACAAGTAAAATTATTGGAGTTATTAGTGCAGTAAACGTCCAGCCACATTTTCTTATAGCATTTCCGGAGATAAGAAGGGCGATAAGAGTGGCGACAATGCCTGTCATTGTCGTTATCTGGTTCATATAAACATTGTAGTCGGCAGGTAAAGGGTATAATAGCTTGATCTGGTGTTTCCAGACGACCTCTACGAGGTTTATGACGACATTATAGGTGACGACGATAACAGCAACGCCTAAAAGATATTTTGAAGAAAGGATATACGCAATATTTTTCCGTAACGACATCTTCGTCTTCTTAGAAGCAGTCTCAGTAACGGCCTTTACATTGCAAAGTTTAGGGTCAGTGAGAACGTGACAGTGCATCCAACGGAATACTACCATAAGCAAAAGGCAGATGATGACGACAACAAAAATAAGAAGCATAAGCGATTGCTCCCAGCTTTCACTGCCGAAATGAAGCCTTGGATTGAAGGATCTCCGTGATAAAAATATCGAAACTTGACCGGAAACTATGCTCGCAACATTCGCTCCTATGGCGAAAAGACCATAGAATCTCTTGGCTTCACAGATCTTGGTGATGTCATTGGCGAAACCCCAGAAAAGTAAAGAAAGAAGTAAAGCCCCCCACAGCTCCGCCATCACATAGAAAGATGTGAAGATCCAGTACCGTATCATGGCAATAAAACCCATGAAACCCTCAGGGAGATTGGCAGTGCAGAATGCCGCAAAACTATGTAAATGTAATAGCTCACGATTAGGATATAACACAGTGCCGAAGAATAAGAAGAAAATCATGAATACCGATATCATGATATAAAAAACGTTCTCCCTACTGAAATGCGTAGAAAGACGCGTGAAAAGAGCAGTAAGAAATATAGCAGCAGGGAACATCGCATACATCTTAATGAATGGTATCGCTTCGGCACCAGAACCCTCGGCCGTGACGATGAGAGTGTCTTTGACGCCCCTCAGAATGTTATAAGCGAAAGATATCAAAAAGAAAAGAATGAGCATAGGAAGAAGCTTCTTAAGCTCGTAACGACGTACGGGCCAAAAAAACGAACGGAGCTTGCCGAACCCTGTGCTCTTACTCGTAGGTTGTGACATGTTTATATACCGATAATATTGGTATAGCAGCTATTGTTTAAAAAAAACAACGCCCGGAAACGAGCGTATCGATCTGAAAACTGTATTTTTTTTGCTTTCATCACCATTATGTTAAAACATAAAAAGAAGGCTCTTAATATAACGTTTTTTTTATTCGTTTGCAAGATAAATATCTCTCCTTGTTAATAAAAAGGAAATGCCCGGAGTGCTTAAAATATTTATTATCATGGGTTTACGAGAGCCTCGACGCAGGGGAGAGTTCTTTTTTCGATATATTCCAAAGCAGCACCGCCACCAGTCGATATATGCGATATCTTCTCGGCGACACCAGCAGTTTTGACGGCAGCGACACAGTCGCCACCTCCTACTATCGTCGTTGCTTCCGATTCTGCTAGGGTATATGCTATAGCTTCCGTTCCTTTTGCAAAAGGCTTCATCTCATAGACTCCTAAAGGACCGTTCCATAATATCGTCTTTGCTGACGAAAGCATCTCAGAGAATGTTTCTATTGTTTTAGGACCTATGTCCATACCCTGATATCCGTCGGGGATGCCGTCTTTAGTGGCGATAATCTGTGTCATAGCATTTTCATCGAAGCTGTCGGCAACGACAATATCATCGGGCAGTATTAATTTTACGCCTTTCTCACGGCACGAAGCGATGATATCGAGAGCTTCCTGGAGGAGATCTTCTTCACAAATAGAGTCTCCGATAGCGATGCCTTGCGCTTTTAAGAAAGTATATGACATGCCACCACCGATTATGATGCCATCGACGTTTTCTATAAGAGAACGTAAGACTCCGAGTTTTGACGACACCTTGGCGCCACCGATAACGGCATAGAATGGACGCTTGGGGTCAGCAAGAGCGTCGCCAAGGAAGGCGATCTCTTTGTCCATAAGAAATCCGCTTACGGCATTGCCGGGGAAATGCTTAGCAATATAAAACGTCGAAGAATGTTTGCGGTGTGCCGTACCGAAAGCATCGTTGACATAAATATCAGCACCGTCGGCGAGAGATTCACTGAAAGAAGAGTCTTCTTCGGGCTTTGTCTCGGCAGCATGGAAACGAAGATTCTCCAATACTAGCACCTCTCCAGGCTTCAAAGACTTCTTCATCGCAGAAACATCTTCACCAATACAGTCGGAAGCAAATAATACAGGAATGCCAAGCAATGTCGATAGACTGTCGACACAAGGCTTAAGAGAAAAAGCTTCATCGCGGACACCCTTAGGTCTTCCGAGGTGACTCATGATGATAGCAGCACCGCCATTATCAAGGACGGCACGTATCGTCGGCAACGCCGCAACGATCCTAGTGTCGTCGACAATGACACCATCGTCGTCGAGAGGGACATTGAAGTCTACACGGATAAGGACCTTCTTCCCCGAAAGCTCACCAATAAGATCTTGTAAAGAATGATTTTTTTTCATAACACCACCACTTAATTCTCCAAAACAAACAATCAGGGATAATGAATAAATGATCAATGATAAACGACTAAACATTTGCTATAACGATGAAAATGGATTAGAAGACTTCTCAAAAGAATTGACGTTTTTACGCTTTTTAAGCTCGCGACGTATAGAATAAAGAAGGTCTTCGTCGAAATTTTGATGCTTGGCCCACAATAGATATTTCTCGGGGATGTCGCGAAATTCGCGGCCTTTGTATTTCCCCAAAGGCATCGTCTTCATCGCAATGGGCCTAGATAAAGCATCGAGGATATCTTCAGTAGTATTATAGCTCTCGACGAGCTTTTTAAAAACTTCAATGTTGACGACCACATCATTCATAGCACGGTGAGCGCCTCTTTCTTCAATAGAAAAATGCTTGCGAAGAAACTCTAAAGAATTCACAGGGCTTTTTCCATATAGACGTGCGAGACGTAAAGTGTCGAGAGATTTATTTTTCTTGAGAGAGCAGGATATACCATGGCGTTTCGCAGCATTGGAGACCATTGCGATGTCATATTCGATGCCATGGCCGACGACGATGCTGTCGCCGATAAACGATAACATCTCAGTAAGGACCTTGTCGATGGTAGGCTTTCCAGCAACCATAGCATCGGTGATGTTGTGGATGGCAATGACTTCTTCTGGGATAGGAACACGAGGATCGATAAGATATTCGACACTGTCGATAATGCCCTCGAAGGTGAAACGTATGGCAGCAAACTCAACGATATGGTCGTTTTCAGTGTCAAGGCCCGTAGACTCGCAGTCGAAACATACGAAAGTGTCTTCTTGTAACAATCCCATTATTTTACCTTTTTTTATTGATCACTGTTCACTGACTCTATTTCTTCATTTAGCGCTTCGTTGATCATGGCGACAAGTTGGTTGTATCCTATGTTCTTAGTAGCAGAATAATGGACATAATGCAAGTTCTCAGCATCGAAAGCCCCAAGAATTTTCTGGGTATTGCGGGATTTCTCGTTGCTCTTGACTTTGTCGACCTTGGTGATGACGATGATTACAGACTTCTCAGCACGAGCAGCCCATTCGAGGAACATGATGTCGTCGTCATTGGGAATGCGGCGGATGTCGATGAGAAAAAGTATGAGCTTCAAAGACTTGCGTTCTTCGAGGTATTCTTTGATCATAGTGCCCCAGTGGCTGCGGACACGATGAGGAACACGAGCATAGCCGTAACCAGGAAGGTCACAACAAATAAAGGTACTGTCGATATTGAAGAAATTCAGAAGCTGTGTCTTCCCAGGCGTAGCAGAGGTCTTCACAAGATACTTGTTCCTGAAAAGATGGTTTAATAACGTAGACTTCCCGACATTAGACCTTCCAGCGATAGCAATCTCCGGAAGCTCGTAGCCCGAAGAGTCGCGGAAGGTAGGATACCCGCTGGGCTTCGTAGCCGATGTCACAAAAGAAATGTTTTTGAAAGCATATTTCGCCATATTATGTTCCCTCGATGGTGATGGTACGCGCACCATCGCCGCTATGGACCATGGTAACGGAGATATAACCCTCAGGAAGAAGGTCTTTTATCTTCTCAGACCATTCTATACAGCAGATGTCTTCGCCGCAATGAAGATATTCGTCGAAACCTTTAGCAAGGAAATCATCACTATTATCAAGGCGATATAAATCGAAATGGTAGATCTTCCTTTCTTCGCCATAGATATTGAGATATACGAAAGTTGGACTGTTGACGTCGTCGTATGAAGATCCCAAAGCTCCAGAAGCAAGGCCTTTGATGAACGTCGTCTTGCCAGCAGCAAGGTCGCCGAAAAAACATACAACACTGCCACCAGGGAGAGCATTCCCTAAGGAATGACCCAACGCGATGGTTTCTTCAGGGGATGTCGTAGTATAGCGTTTCATGGTATTAAGAAGATCTTACTCCTCTTCTTCGTCTTCGTCGACCTCAGCCCACTGTGTGACGTAAGGAACGAACTCATCATGCTCGGCGAGAGCCTCGACAAACTCAGTGATGGCGTCTTCGTCAACGTACTCCTGAAGGATCTCAAGGAAAGACTCTTCAATGTCGAAGCGCTTTTGACTCTGTACATCTTCTAAAGAAATGTCTTTGAGGTAGTTTTTCTTGAAATCGGCAATGACAGCTTTCTTATTATGGAATAACTTGCCACTGACAACAGAAGAATATACCGTCTTTTTTACCGTCTTTACATTGTCGGAAATATAACTCTTGATGAGCTCAGGATCGTCAGAGAAAAGGAACCTCTTGACACGTAACCCGCCAATACGCTCTTTGTTCTCAGGACACTTAGACACCCAGTCGTATATAGCATCTTGAGGGTTGACACTAGTGTTGTCACCGAAAACCTTCCCAGTAAAAGGGCATATATATATCGTCGTCGTCTCGTCATTGACGTCTTCTTGACCATAATGTATCAAGATCTCAGTCTCATGGCATAGTTTGTTCTCGTCGTCCAAAGACTTGATGACAGCGTCGACACTGCGATATATCTTCTTCTCCTTAGGGAAGATGACAGGATGAATGTCGAGCATATCCCCAATGAAGAAAAAATAGTTGCTGAGAAGATCTGGATTTTTCTGAGACTTTAAGTGCTCGATAAAATCTTTCTTTAGCGTTTTAGTAATGACAAACTCTGTCATCGTAGTATAACCTCGTAGTAATAATAAATGATTGGAACTTTAAACTTTAATTATGCTAATGTACATGCTCTAGACATTAATTTCAAGGTGAATCTTTATGAAAACCATGGTAAGCACCATCGCAATATTTTTCAATGACGCTATAATAGCGGCATTCCCTCAGCTTAAAGACAATTTCGATGAAACTATCGTAGAAATAACACCCAATAAACAAGAAAATCGTGGACATTACCAGTGCAACAGCGCTATGCGCCTGACGAAAATACTAAAGAAGAACCCCCGCGATATAGCAGCGGCGATATGCGAAAACGTCGATAAGGGCGATATAATAGAATCACTAGACGTCGCAGGGCCAGGGTTTGTCAATATCACAATAAAAACATCATACCTAACAACGCTAGTACAAAATATCTACGAAGATCCTCGCCTTGGCATAGAAGAACCAGAAAAATCACAGAAGATCGTCATAGACTTCTCCTCGCCAAATACAGCGAAAGAAATGCACGTAGGACACCTCCGCTCGACGATAATAGGAGACTGCTTAGCAAGGCTTTTTGAGTTCCTAGGACACGACGTCCTGCGCCTCAACCATATCGGCGACTGGGGCACGGCTTTCGGCATGCTCATCGCATATATGAAAGAAGAAGTGCCACACGTCCTCGACGGAAGCGAAGACACCGACCTCACACACCTCGTCACATGGTATAAAGCCAGCAAAAAACGTTTCGACGAAGACGAAACCTTTAAAAAGAAGTCACAACAAGAAGTCGTAGCACTGCAAAGCGGTGATGGCAACGCTCTAAAAGCATGGAGCATCATCTGCGAAATATCACGTAACGCATACCAGGAAGTGTACGACATCCTCGACGTGAAGCTTATCGAAAGAGGGGAGTCGTTCTACAACCCAACGCTCGCCGATGTCGTTGCAGACCTCGAAAATAAAGGACTGGTAGAAGTCTCCGGCGGAGCAAAATGTATCTTCCTCGAGGGCTTCGTCAACAGAGAGGGTAATCCGCTGCCACTGATGGTACAGAAATCCGACGGCGGATATAACTACGATACCACCGACATGGCAGCAATACGACAACGCGTCGAAGAAGAACACGCCGACAGAATAATATATGTCACAGACGCCGGACAAGCAACACACTTCAAAATGATTTTCCAGGCAGCAGAAAAAGCACAATATGTCGACACAAAAAAGATACGCCTAGATCACGTGCCTTTCGGACTAGTCCTTGGCCCCGACGGAAAGAAATTCAAAACACGGTCAGGAGAGACAGAACGACTAATAGATCTCCTAACAAACGCAGTACAACGCGCAAAAGAGATCCTTCACGAACGTGACGACGCCATGAGCGAAGAAGATATCACAACCATCGCCGAGGCACTAGGTATCGGTTCCGTGAAATACGCCGACCTGTCATGCCACCGCACCGGCGACTACACCTTCAGCTACGAAAGGATGCTAAAATTCGAAGGCAATACTGCAGCATACCTTATGTATTCGTACGTGCGTATACACGGAATACAAAGAAAAATAAATGTCGATATCACGGCCATCAAAGAAAAAATAAACCTGCAACACCCCTCGGAAATATCCCTCGGACTCCACATCGCCCGATTCAACGAAGCACTAGAATCAATAACACGTGACCTTCTTCCCAACAGATTAACCGACTACCTATACAATCTAGCAGAGAAATTCAACGCCTTCTTCAGGGATTGCAGAGTAGAAGGGACAGCAGAACAAAATCAACGACTCCTCCTATGCGAAACAACTGCACAAATAATGCGACAAGGCCTAAACATCCTAGGCGTCACTACCGTCGAACGTATGTAGTTAAGGGTACTCCGCGTACCCTTAACAATCCCGCGACAAAGGGAAAATTTCCCTTTGTAAACCCGCGGCAAAACGAAGCACTATGATGCGCGCGATGCGTGCGTATCATAGTGCTTCGTTTTGCCTTTGCCGTCTCGACGCTCGAGACGAGCGCCGAGAGAAGAAAACAAAATATCCAAAGTGCGCCTTTTGTTCCTTATGTAAAATGTTCAATGATTGGCTAAAACACCCCAGGTAAAAAAACCATCTTTAGAGAAAATATGAGTTTCAATATGATATTTGTGCAAACGAAAAATGATCTTCTCGTATATACTTTTACACAAAAGATATGAAAGAGGGCATGATATGGTTAAAAGTGATTTATGGCAGCGGCAGCATGACGAATACCAACGTCATGGTGTGCAAGCATGGCAGAAGAATATGGTGCCGTGGTTTCTCACGAGCAACACCCTAATCGCCAGCCATTACGTCAACATCGTCGATACCTTCGTAGAAGAATGTATAAATAACGATATCTTCGACACCACAAAACCACTTACTATCGTAGACCTCGGAGCAGGAGCAGGACGTTTTGCTTTTTTGTTTCTTAAAGAAATACTTCCACGCCTAAAAAAACATAATGTCTCAATACGATATGTTATGACCGACATCTCCGAAGAAAATATGTCGCATGTCGCAAGCCACCCATTGCTAAAGAAATATTTCGACGACGGCACAGCCCACACAGCCTTCTTCAATGGCAACGACGCCGATGGCGCCGCTGAGATTTTGCTCAACGAGTCAAGAGAAAATCTTTCACAAGAAGCACTAGAGAACCCCCTCGTAGCAATAGGAGGGTATTTCTTTGACATCATCGTCAACGATATCTTCATAATACGCGATGGCACACTATACAAACGCAATATACAGTACGCCGACGGTGATCTGTGGCCTGTCGTTTCCGAAAAAATATCATACCACGACGTACCAGCAACGCAACCATATTATAGCGACGGCATCCTCGATAGCATCGTTGAAAAATACAGCACTACCTACGACAATATCGCCTTCGGAATGCCAGTAGGAGCGTGTAATACGATACGACGCCTTAATGCTATGTCGAAAGGACATATGCTTCTCCTCGCCGCAGACCAGGGAATCGTCACCGATGAGCAGATGAAACAATGCAGCGATGTAAAAGTATCATGCCACGGAAGTTTCTCCGTCCCTGTAAACTACAATGCTATCGACAAATATATCACCGCTATCGGCGGAACATTCGTCGCACCAAATTCTCCACACAGCGAATTTGTCTCAACAATGTCCTTGCTGACAGAAGGAAAACCATTCCCAGCAACGGAAAAGGCATACCGCGATACCATCGTCGCTAACGACATATACGACTACTATCTTCGTGGCGATAAAGTATCGTCAATGAATGATATGCTCTCCCTACTAGATGATGGTAATGGCGACACAATGACACTATACCACCTTCTTCAGCGCATAGAACATGCCGCGCCTTCTGCTACTGACGCCGAAAAACAGAGGCTAGCCGACCACATTACCCGCGCAACAGACAACTTTTTTCCTCTCAGCAGCGACGACATGGCTTTCTTCAAAATAATGGAACAATTACTTACTACAATAGGTTTCAATAATAAGACGTTTCCAAGTCTCTCATCGCTATCGATCTAAAGAGATGGAGATCTTGCAAGCTTCGTTGGGGATTTCTTCGACATAGCGTGGGACGGCGAAGCCTGAGAGGCGTTTTTTTAATTCTTCGATGAAGACACATCCACTGTTTTTTGAAACGTAAAAATGTTCGGCGCCTTGTACTTTGTCGAGGTGGTGTAGGTAATATGGGACGATGCCTTCGTCTATGAGGGCGGAAAAAAGATCTTCCAGAATATCTACATTGTCATTGACGCCTTTCAACAGAACGGTTTGTGTGAGGACGGGGATTCCGAGTCTTTGGATTTTTTTTATGGCGGCGAATACGTCGTTGCCTAGCTCGTTGGCGTGGTTTACGTGAAGAACGAACCACAGCCGTTTCGAGCAGTGTTGTAGGATTTCGACGAAGCCTTCGTCGATACGCTCTGGGATGCCGATAGGATATCGCGTATGGAAGCGTATGCGTTTGATATGCGGTATGTCGTTGAGGGAATTGATAAGAGCGTTGAGTTTTTCGTTGCTGAGAGACAGGGGATCGCCGCCGCTGAGGATGACTTCTGTGATGGTATTGTCTTTGGCGATATAGGCGAGCTCTTTTGCGAAAGAAGAAGAGGGGATTTCTGGGGCGTGACGCCTGAAGCAGAACCTACAGTTCATAGCGCAATGTGGCGATGTGAGAAGCAGCACCCTTCCATGGTATTTGTGGAGGAGCTTTTCTGTCTTGTAAAATTCTTTTTCATCTAGGGGGTCTTCAGAAAATCCGGAGGTTTCGAGCAGCTCTTCTTTCAGCGGGACGAATTGTTTAAAGAGAGGGTCGTCAAGAGTTCCTTTTTCCATGGCATCGAGAAGCCGTTTTGGGATGACACAGGGGAAGTCGGGATTAAAAAGAATATGTTTCTTCTTCTCGTCATCGAGACATAGTTTTTTTGCAAGAGCTAGCGTGTCCATTATACCGTTATACCGTCGCAGGCTCTTCTTCTATTACCAGTTCCTGTGGAAGGCCTTTGTCGTCAGTATCGACGCGGGAGATCTCTGCGCCTAAGCCGCCGAGCTTCTCTACGATATTTTCGTAGCCTCTGTCGAGGAAAGGCACGCCTTCTATAGTACTGTCGCCTTCGGCGATGAGCGCTGCCAAGACATATGCGAAACCGGCACGAAGGTCGGGGATGGTGATGTTTTTCCCTATCAGAGGAGTAGGGCCTTTGACGACGAGGCTATGATAGTAATTCTGCTGCGAGTATCGGCACGGCTTACCACCAAGGCATTGCTTGAAGAGCTCGATGTCGGCGCCCATGTTTTTAAGCATATTAGTATATCCGAATCTGTTCTCATAGACAGTCTCATGGATGACGGCAGTGCCTTCGGCCTGGGAAAGAAGTACGACGAACGGTTGCTGCCAGTCGGTCATAAATCCGGGATGTACGTCGGTCTCTATATGTATGTTGCTATTAAGAGCTCCGTTATAGAAAAACTCTATGCCGTCATTCTTGACATCGAAGCCACCACCAACTTCACGGAGTTTGTTGAGGAAAGTTACCATATCGATATGGTTGATGTTCTCGACAAAAACACGGCCCTTCGTCGCTATCGCTGCCATACCGAACGAAGCGGCTTCGATTCTATCGGGGATGACAGTATGTGTTACTTCATAGAAGGTCTTTGTTCCTTGGATGACGATTACTCTATTGGTATCGACGGTGATGATGGCGCCGAGCTTCTGAAGAAATAAGATGAGATCCATAATCTCTGGCTCGACAGCAGCGTTCTGGATGATCGTTGTCCCCTTAGCGCGGATACTCGCTAAGATGGTATTCTCGGTAGCTCCGACGGAAGGGAACGGTAATGTTATCACTGAACCCGTAAGGCCATGATGAGCATGGGCGAAATATGCCCCTTCTTTTTTCATCTCACGGTATTCTATCGTAGCGCCGAGGTCACGAAGAGCTTGAAGGTGGAAGTCTACAGGCCTCTTGCCAATAGGACACCCGCCGACGGTAGGGATGATGATGTCGGCGTCGGTGCGACCAAGAAGAGCTCCTATCATAAGGATAGGAATCCTGTTGGCACCGGAGAATCTCTGCGGGATATATGAAGAGTTTAGCTCTACAGTTTGGACTTCCATGGTGCCAGCATCGCGGTCCCAGGAAACTTCCATGCCAATCTCTTCACACAAAGATACAGTGATCTCTACCTCCTTGATATTGGGGACGTTGTAGAAGACACACTTTTTGTCAGAGATAAGTGAGGCAACAAGAAGTTTTGTTATAGCATTTTTTGCGCCCGCAGCTTTTACGCGTCCGTTTAATGATACGCCGCCAGTGATATGAAGCTTTTCCATGTATACCTTCTTTTGATAAGTTCTTTCTTTATTGTATACCATGTTTTACAATGATATTGTACTAAAAAATATATAACAGAGGTCGCATATGACAATACGTACTGGTATAGGACAAGACAGCCACCGCTTTGTTTCTGAGGAATCATCGAAAACGTGTATCCTAGGAGGTGTTATCTTCGACAATGCCCCAGGAATGCTGGCGAACTCCGACGGCGATGTCGTCCTACACGCTATCTGCAACGCCATAAGCTCTGTTACAGGAATACGTATCCTCGGAACCATCGCCGACGAGCTTCTTGAGAAAGACGGCATCACCGACAGCAGCGTATACCTCCATAAAGCCATAGAAACCCTCGGCGACAAAAAGATCAACCACGTCGCTATAACAATAGAAGCAAAAAAACCCATCATCGGAAAGAGACTCGACGACATGCGCGCCAAAATCGCTGAGATTATGGATATCGATATCACATCAGTCGGCATCACAGCAACAAGTGGCGAAGGCCTCACCGCCTGCGGCCGCGGCGAAGGTATACAGGTCTTCGCTATTATCACCACTAATCAGTGACTAGTGACCAGTTATCAATGTTCAATGAAAAAGCTTAGGATTTTTTCACCACGGAGCCACGGAGTTTACAGAGAAGAAATAGGACGGGTTAGTGGTTTTACCCCTAGAACTCCGAAGGTTTTCTTATGCTTTTTGGGGGTTTTGGGGAGAACCCACCAACAATTTTTCTTCTTTAAACTTTTTTTCTCCGTGCGCTCCGTGCCTCCGTGGTAGAACGTCCTATTTCGAAATTTCGGCCTCCAAAAACAACCTTTGATTTCATATAGCTAAAACTCTTATATATAAAACATCAAATGACGATAGGAGACGTATGTTCTATGGATGATAGAATCGGTAATATTATAAGTTCGCTAGAAGCTAGGGGCCTACAACCAGGGGCAGCGTCAAAAGCAGATCTTGCACATATTGACGCTACTATAGCCACGCTGAAAGATGAAGCTTTTTCTGGCGACGCAGAAGAAATATCATGTGACAAGCTTCTAGAAAGAGTATCTAACATAGAACTCGATGCTGAAGACAGCGAAGGAATGCAGGCTTTAAGAAAAGTCGAAGATATACTCCATTGCCGAAAATTTCTTTCTATAGCAGAAAAACGAGAAATCGAAGGGCAGGAGCCTAGAGAATTCACCGCATATACCGATGAAGAGCTTGCCGAATTGAAACATATCAGCGATGTACGTTTGCGTATAGAAACAGCATATACATTCGCCGAAAAAGGTAGAGCGTCTATCCAAAGACATCTTGAAGAAATACCTATAACTAAGGAAGAAATCAGCCATCGTGATGAAACGGGGAACACTCCCCTTTATATTTTTGCGAGAGATAGCAATATAGAAGCTGTAAAAGCCTTGCTAGAAAAAGGCGCTGACGTTAATAAGGCTAGCGAAAATAATGCTACACCGCTTGATGTCGCTGCTGAACAGGGCAGAATGGATGTAGTAGAGGTTCTGATTCGTAATGGGGCGATAACGACGAAAAAAACACTAAACATTTTAAAGCCTAAGATATCAAAAGAACTTTTATTTATACTTGAAGACACCTCCCTTTTTTCACAAACTCGTTTAATTCCCCGATTATTAAATTACCTTCGTTTGCGGAATCCTGAATTATGGACTAAGGAAGATGAATCAGAAAAAAATAAAATAACAGGGCTGTGCCACGGTCTTACAACACTGTATTGCTATTATCAGTTTCTAGACGAAGAAAACGTTTTTTTTGAGCGCATTAGGATCGCGCTTTCGACAGATTCTGATATGTCACGGTCTTTAGCGGAAACACGCTATGATGATTTAAGCGAAGATGAAAAAGAACTAGAACAGCTATGTAACGATATCCTTTATCTTCAGGCCCCCCTAACAAAGGGAGGACAATCAACCCCAGCAAAAGAGCTTTCTTTTCTTTCAGATAAAACCGAAATCAAAACTCTTTCCTCTCAACTCCATTTCGCAGCAACCTTCCCTGGTGACACCGAAACAGGAGAATTTGAAGGCCTTGTAACAATATTAATTACAATTTTGCTCGCCGATGCCAAGAAACAGAAATTCCTATTTCTTAGTACAGGGGATCATGCTGTAGGAATTTTTTATAAAAATAATGAATGTTTCTTTTATGATTCAAATACTACATATTTTTCACCGGCTTTTGATATAACTCCTCCATACCAGGAACAGGGAATTCGATGGCTTGTTAAAAATCTTGCATTTACCACCTTTGATCAACAGGACCGCATAACATTAGGAATCAATATCATTGCCCAAGAAGATTTGTCTGAAATAAAAGCTAAAGCTAAAGAATTATATAGCGTGACTAATATAGACTTTAAAGAGGACGATAATGGATTTACCCCACTTTGGATTGCCGCTAACAAGGGCGATATAGATTCTGTAAAATTCTTTTTAGATGAATACCCAGCGGCAGTCAATAAACGCGCGAAAGGTGGCGCTACGCCACTTTGGATTGCTGCACAGAATGGTCATATAAAAGTGGTAAACGCTTTACTAGATGCTGGTGCTACAGTTGATGAGGTAAGCGACGATGGTTGCACGCCACTTTACATTGCTGCACAAAAGGGCAATATAGACGTTGTGAAGTCCTTGCTAGATGCAGGAGCTACGATTGACAAGCCTGGGAAAAGTGGAGCTACACCTCTTTATATTGCTGCAGAAAATGGTCATATAGCTGTTGTAAAAGCTTTGATAAAAAATTCTGTTGAAAAAGGTATCGATATTAATAAGCCCAACAAAAAGGGTGTAACGCCTCTGTATATTGCTGCACAGAATGGTCATATAGCCGTTGTAAAAGCCTTGATAGAAAATTTTGTTGAAAAAGGTAACGATATTAATAAGTCCGACAAAAAGGGTAAAACGCCTCTTTATATTGCTGCACAAGAGGGTAATATAGACGTTGTGAAGACCTTGCTAGATGCAGGATCTACGATTGACAAGCCTGAGAAAAGTGGAGCTACACCTCTTTATATTGCTGCACAGAATGGTCATATAGAGGTTGTGGAGGCCTTGCTAGATGCAGATGCTATTGTTGATCAGGTAGCAGATAATGGCCGCACGCCATTTTACGCTGCTGCACAAAATGGTCATGTAGACGTTATAGAGGCCTTGCTAAAAAAAGGAGCTACGATTGATCAAGCAAATGAAGAAGGCGTTACACCATTTTTTATTGCTGTGCTAAACAATCATATAGATGTTGTAAAAGTCTTGTTAGGAAAAGGAGCCAATGTTAATGGAAAATTAAAGGATGGCTCTACATTTCTTTGGGCTTCTGCAGCAATAGGCAATATAGCTAGTGTAAAAGTTTTGCTCGAAGCCGGCGCCACGGTTGATATGGCTAGGGAAGACGGTACTACCCCTCTTTTTATTGCTGCACAGAATGATCATATAGACGTCGTAAGAGCTTTGATAAAAGCTTCTATTGAAAAGGCCATCGATATTAATAAGCCAATAAAAAATGGAATTACGCCACTTTATGCTGCTGCAAAGAATGGTCATGTAGACGTTGTGGAGGCCTTACTAGAGGCAGGCGCTAAACCTGATCAGGCTGATGATAATGGCGTTACTCCGCTTTATATTGCCGCACAAAACGGTCGTGCAAAAGCAGTAAGAGCCTTGCTTGATAATGGGGCAGAATTTGATAGGGCTGCTGATAATAGCGTCACTCCGCTTGCTATTGCCGCAGTGAATGGCCACGTAGAAGTTATAGAAGTGTTGTTTGCTCATGGTAAACCTAATATTAATGACCCACAGAGAGGTGGTTTTACATTGCTTGCTATTGCCGCACAAAACGGTCGTGCAAAAGCAGTAAGAGCCTTGCTTGCTAAAGGGGCAGATATTGAACAGGCTACTGATGATGGTGCCACACCGCTTTATATTGCCGCACAAAGTGGTCATATAGCAACAGTAGAAGCTCTTGTTACTGCAGGTGCTAAGATAGACCAGCTCAATAAGAAGGGGTTTCCACCACTTTATGCTGCAGCATATGGAAAACATGAAAAGGTGGTAAAAGCTTTACTCGAAGCAGGTGCCACGGTTGATCAGGCAAATGAAGAAGGCTTTACGCCATTTTTTATTGCTGTGATAAACAATCATATAGATGTTGTAAAAGTCTTGTTAGAAAAAGGAGCCAATGTTAATGGGAAATTAAAGGATGGCTCTACATTTCTTTGGGCTTTTGCAGCGAGAGGTAGTATAGCCAATGTAGAAGTTTTACTCGAAGCAGGCGCCACTGTTGATATGGCTATGGAAGATGGCACTACCCCGCTTTATATTGCTGCACAGAATGGTCATATAGATGTTGTAAGAGCTTTGATAAAAAAGTCTATTGAAAAGGGCATCGATATTAATACGCCCAACAAAAATGGTATTACGCCCCTTGCTATTGCTTCAAACAATGGTCATACAGCCACTGTGGAGGCCTTATTAGATGCAGACGCCATGGTTGATCAGGCAAATGAAGATGGCCTTACACCACTTCTTGTTGCTGTTCTAAACAATCATATAGCCGTCGTAAGAGCCCTAATCATAGCGAAAGCTGATGTTAATAAAGCCAGCGTCGATGGTTACACACCCCTTGCTGTTGCTTTAAAAAATGGTCATACAGAAGTAGCCGATCTCTTGCGCGCAGCGGGAGCGAAAGAATAGCGTATAGGAATAGCGTATAGCAAAATCAATGCTCATTGAAAAAGCTTCGGATTCCTATCTCCAAAAACAACCTTTGATTTCATATAGCTAAAACTCTTATATATAAAATATCATATGACGATAGAAGGAAAATATCTTATGGATGATGCAATCGGTAATATTATATCTTCACTGGAAGCTAGGAGTCTACAACAAGGGGCAGCGTCAAAAGCAGACCTTGCACCTATTGACGCTACTATAGCAACGCTGAAAGCTCAAGCTCTTTCTGACAGCGTCGAAGAAATATCATGTGACAATCTTCTAGAAAGAGTATTTAACATAAAACTCGATGATGAAGACTGTGAAGGAATAAAAGCCTTAAGAAAAGTCGAAGATATGCTCCATTGCCGAAAATTTCTTGCTCTGGCAGAAAAACGAAAAGCTGAAGAGGAAGAGATAGAGTTTCTTATATATGATGATGAAATAAAAACTGAGCTGAAACATATCAGCGATGTTGTTTTGCGCATAAAGATGGCGTGTGAGTTCTTTGCAAAAGAAAGAGATGCTGGAACTATTGATGAAGAATCGTTGAAGGACATTCTTGACGTTATACCTATGGATTACAAGGAAGTTAATAGTGTTGATGAAGAAGGAAATACACCGTTGTATGTTTTTGTTAGCGAAGGCAATAAAAATGTCGTAGAAAATTTGCTTACGTATGGTGCAAAAGTTGACATTCCTAACAAAGATGACGAGATGCCGCTTACTGTCGCGATAAGAAATAAACGAGTCGATATAATCAAATTGTTGCTTTTTGAAGGAACTGAGCTAGCAGTATCAGAAGATGAATTAAAGATATTGAAAAATATTTTACCTTTCGACCTTTTTGAAAATTTTTTCGGTCGTGAGCTTATCTCTCAAAATCTTTTAATCCCTGTTCTGCTTCATTATATTCGTTTGCGCAGAGATGTAGCGCCGGAAAAGGAAATTGAAGTAAAAGGAGTATGTTACGGCCTTACTTTGTTGTACGGCTATTATCAGTTTTTAGACGAAGAAGATGCTTTTTGGAAACGTATTTCGGGGGCGATTTCAACAGATCCTGAAAGCTCACGACCTTTGGCAGGAATGCGCCATGATATGTTAACTAAAAGGGAAAAAGAATTGGAGCGTTTATGTAATGATGTGTTTTATCTTCAACTTCCGTTAACAGAAGAAAGGCAGACACGTCCGATAGAAACGCTATCTTTTCTTTCGGATAGGCAAGAAATCCGTTCCCTTTCGTCGCAGCTGTATTTTGCGGCGACATTTCCTAAAAATGCCAAGACGAAAGAATACGAGGGCCTTGTAAAGACATTGGATACAATTTTATCTGTCGATGTTGAAAAACCGAAATTTTTGGAGATTTCTACAGGCGAACATGCTGTAGGCATTTTTTGCAGAGAGGGAAAATGCTTTTTCTATGATCCTAATAGTTGCTATCGTCAGCGGCCCATTAATATATCAGAATCCAATAGGGAGAGCGGTGTTAGAGCCCTTGTTAAACGGCTTGCTGCAGAGACCTTTCCAGAGCAGGATCGCATAACGTTGGGAATGGAAGTCATCGCTCAAGAAGATATGCCTATAATAAAAGCCGAGGCCGCAAAATTGTATCATGAAGCTGATATTGAACTTAATGATAGCTCTGATCACACCTCTCCAATTAGTATTGCTAAACAAAACAATAGGCTAGACGTTGTAAGGAAGTTGGTGGTCGCAGGGGCTAAGATACAAGATGAAGATAGACAATATGTTTTTGATACTGCTATGAAAAATGGTGACATAGAACTTTTTGATGCTTTGCTTAGTTTACAAGACAACAGAGAAGATGTTTTCAGCGACCCTTTTCTTTCGAAGCCTCTTACTTGGGCAGTGGAAACAGGGCATCTAGGCATGGTTGAGCATTTAATACAAAAAGGTTTTGATGTTAACGAAAAATTTATGGGCGAAACACCTCTTGACACTGCTGTGAGGAAAGGCGACGAGATAATGGTGAAAGCTTTGTTGGACGCCGGGGCGAAAGCAGACCCTCCTGAAACGGAGGCTACTACTCCTCTCTTTTTTGCTGTTGCAAATGGTCATATGAAAATAGTATCGGATTTATTAGCAAAAGGTGCCGATGTTAATAGAACTGTTTTTGGCAGGACGATTCTTGCATTGGCTTTGTCAAAAGGTCACACAGAAATCGCCGATCTCTTACGCGCAGCAGGAGCGAAATCAGTGACCAGTGATCAGTGACCAGTTATCAATGCGCAATGAAAAAGCTCCGAACCCCGAACTCCGAACTCTGAACTTTTTAATAAATGTCTTGTTGGTAGCGACCTGATTTTTTCATGTCGATGAAGTATTGGCTGGCTTCTTCGTCGGAGAGGTTGCCATGTTCCATGGCGATGTTGTGGAGGGCGGCGCTGACATCTTTGGCCATATACTTTGCGTCGCCACATACGTAGAAGTGCGCGCCGCCTTGAAGCCATTTCCAGATGTCTGCGCCATTTTCTAGGATCTTATGTTGTACGTATATCTTGTAGTCTTGGTCTCGGGAGAATGCGGTGTCGAGGCGTAGTTTTTTTGAGGCTTCGAGTTCTTTCCAATATTCTCCGTAGCAGAAATCGTTTTCTTCTGTCCAATCGCCGTAGAAGAGCCAGTTTTTTCCGGGGGCGTTGGTGTGGATGCGTTCTTGTATGAAAGCGCGGAAAGGAGCTACTCCTGTGCCGGGGCCTACCATTATTATGTCGGTATTGGGGTTTTCTGGGACGGTGAAGTTATGGGCTTTCTGAATATAGAGAGAAATTCTGTCATTGAGCTGCGCTAGTTCACAGAGGTAGTGCGAGCATACGCCATAGCGATGGTGGTCGTTGGTGTTGTATTTTACGAGGGCGACGGCGAGGTGTATCTCTTCGCCGACGGCGTCTTTCGATGAGGCTATAGAATATAGGCGTGGTGATAGAGGCAGTAGCGTGTTGCAGAAATCTTGGAGGGAGAGGGTTATAGGGTGTTCTTCGAGGAAATCCCAGAAATGGTAGGTGTCGATAAGATTTTGGAAGGCTTCTTTGTTGTCGGGAAGAAGTAGGGTTGAGAGCTTTTTTTTGGCGGTGTCGTCTGTGGTGTTTTCTGCGGCGAGAGTGACGAAAGAGCGTGTAAGGCGTGTTATCGTGACGTGTTTTGTAAGGTATTCGCCGATGGTAAGGGTTTCGCCGGACTTCTTGGCGGTGATGTTTTCTTCGCCGGAAGCGTGTAAAGCCGCGAGGGTTTTGTCTATGATGGCAGGGTCGTTGCTGGCGATGACGGCGGCGCTATCGCCGGGGGAGTATTCCATCTCGGAGCCGCTGATGTCTATGACAAGGTGGCTAGCGTTTTTCTTCGAACCTTCTTTGGTAAGGCTATAACGCTCTTTGAGAAGCGCAATGAATGGTGATGTTCTTGTGTGTTGTTGTTTCGTCATAGTCTTATGTTGCTTTGTTAATATTAGTTATCGTATCGTATGGGAAAAACTGAGTAAAGTCAATAAAAGACGCAAGCCTGACCCTAGAACAAAAAAGAACCAGGCCAGGAAAATTTTTAAAAATCAAAAAATGCAGGGGACAATGTAATGACAGAAAAATATGTATATTCTTTTGGTGTAGGAGAAGAAATCGCACCTTTGGATAAAGACCTTCTCGGCGGAAAAGGTAAAAACCTCGTAGAGATGACGTCTTTAGGATTGCCGGTCCCTCCAGGACTTGTCATTACCACCGAAACATGCCGCAGCTATATGAAAAATAAAGGGGAATCACCAGAAGGCATGGAGGAGCAGACAAAAGAAGCTCTTGCCCTCGTAGAAAAAAAGATGGGCGCAACGTTCGGCAGTGAAGACAATCCTCTTCTTGTATCAGTACGTTCTGGAGCTCCGATATCAATGCCGGGGATGATGGATACCGTCCTTAACCTAGGTCTTAACGATATCTCCGTCGTTGGCTTCGCAAAAGTCACTGACAACGAGAAGCTTGCATACGACAACTACCGCCGTTTTATTATGATGTACGGCGACGTCGTAAGAAAAGTTCATAAAAACAACTTCGAAGAGAAATTCGAAGAGATAAAGAAAGAAGAAGGCGTTGATACCGACTCCGACGTCAGCGTCGAAGGTTTCAAGAAAGCAGTAGCTGCCTTCAAAGAAGTCTATAAAGAACACATCGGCGAAGATTTCCCTCAAGATCCTTGGGAGCAGCTGTTCACCGCAGTAGAAGCAGTGTTCCGCAGCTGGAACGGACATCGTGCTATAGTATACCGTCAGGTTAATAACATCCCTGATAATATGGGCACAGCGGTAAACATTCAGACGATGGTCTTCGGAAACAAAGGTCCAAACTCCGCTACTGGCGTAGGATTCACCCGCGACCCTGCTACCGGCGACAAACATTTCTACGGAGAATACCTCATCAACGCTCAAGGTGAAGAGGTCGTCGCAGGGACAAGGACGCCACACCCTATAAATCTAAACCAGAAGAAAATTATGGGGTCAGACCTTTCGTGCCTCGAAGATGAGATGCCCGAGATGTATAAAGAACTCGACGAGATTGTCGAGAAGCTCGAAGAGCACTACAAAGACATGCAAGACATCGAGTTTACCATCGACGATGGCAGATTGTTTATGCTACAGACACGTATAGGGAAACGTACGGGTTTCGCAGCGATACGTATGGCGGTAGAGATGCTCGAAGAAGGGCTTATCGATGAAAAGACAGCACTGCTTCGTGTCGATCCCAACCAGCTAGTACAGCTTCTTGCTCCTATCTTCGACGACAAAGAGAAGATCCAAGCTCATGATGACATGGTAGCAAAAGGCCTCAACGCTGGCCCTGGCGCAGCATCAGGAGAGATAGTGCTTTCGTGGGAAAAAGCTATAGAAGTAGAAAAAGCCGGAAGGATATGTATCCTCGTAAGAGACGAGACATGCCCCGACGATTTCCCAGGAATGGTAGCAGCAGTAGGGATCCTTACAGCACGTGGCGGAAGCACAAGCCACGCCGCCGTTGTAGCTCGCGGCATGGGAAAACCTTGCGTAGCGGGATGTGGAGCGCTAACAATAAACGAAGAAGCAGGAACCGTTGTCGCTGGAAAACGCGTATTAAAAGAAGGAGACCAGATCTCCATCGACGGGTCAACAGGAGAGGTATTCTTCTGCAAACTAGAAACACACCCTTCTTCGGTTATACAAGCCCTTGTCGACGGCAATGAAGAAGCAAAAAAAGGTGCCGTATATAAAGAATTCACCACCATCATGGAGAGCGCTGACAAATACCGCAGACTCCTAGTACGTACCAACGCCGACACTCCACACGACTGTGACGTCGCCAGAGCCTTCGGCGCTCAAGGTATAGGGCTATGCCGTACAGAGCATATGTTCATGGAAAAAGAGCGCCTCAACGACGTGCGACGCATGTTCTTCAGCACAAGCGATGAGAAACGTAAAGAAGCTATCGACAATCTTCTGGAATATCAGAAGGGCGATTTCATCGGTATCTTCAGAGCTATGGACGGACTTCCAGTGACGATACGCCTCCTAGATCCTCCACTCCACGAGTTCATGCCTCATAACGACGAAGAGATAAAGACCGTCGCTGATGTTATAGGGATGAGTTTCGAAGAGCTAAAAGATATGACGAAAGCACTACAAGAGACGAACCCTATGCTCGGACACAGAGGGTGCCGTCTCGGCGTTATGTACCCAAGCCTTACTAAGATGCAGGCTCGTGCTATAATAGAAGCCGCCATCGAGGTGAAAAGCGAAGGTAAGACCGTCATACCAGAAATTATGGTGCCACTAGTTTGTATGAAGAACGAGTTCGTCCATCAGAAAGCTCTAATCGATGAGACAGCAAAAGAAGTCTTCGAAGAGAAAGGCGAGACGATAGAATATCTCGTGGGTACGATGATAGAACTTCCGCGTGCTGCAATAGTAGCAGGGCGTATCGCCGAAGGCGGCGCAGAGTTCTTCAGCTTCGGAACCAATGACCTGACACAGACAACGCTAGGAATCAGCCGCGACGATGCAGGGAAATTCATACCGACATATGTCAGTGGCGTTGAAGATCCACGTAATAAAGATGCACTAATACGTATGTTCCAAGAAGATCCGTTCCAGGCTATCGACCAGGACGGCGTAGGAGAACTTATGAAGATAGCAGTAGAACGCGGACGCAATGCCGTAGACGGACTCAAATGCGGTATCTGCGGAGAACACGGCGGAGAGCCTTCTTCTGTGATATTCTGCGATGCCCTTGGCCTTGACTACGTGTCATGCTCGCCATACCGTATTCCCGTAGCACGCCTCGCAGCAGCACACGCAGTATTGCTCAAAGATCAATGATCAATGATCAATTTTGAGCTTGGTATTTTTATGCCCTATTCATTATACCGATGAATAGGGCATTTTTTTACAAACTCACCTTACGCGCTAATCTTGCTTTAGTGGTGTAGCGAAAGGGATGAGATGCAAGTATTCCGACGAGCCAAGCTCATATAGAGCTGGGCGAGGAGAAATACGCAGCAGATCGCCCTTGCAGCACGCCAATAAAGCAAGAGTGGTGCGTAAGATGAGTTATAAAAGGACAGACTATGGAAAAGAAGATATTCACTTTAGAAGGGATGTCATGTGCATCGTGTGCGCAGACTATTGAAAAGGCGCTGAAAGCTTGCGATGGCGTCGTCGAGGCCTCTGTAAACTTCGCCACAAAAAAAGCGACAGTAACTTTCGACCCTTCGCGTACTACTGAAGACGCCATTATTAAAGCCGTCAACGATGTTGGCTACAAAGCAAAGCTTTACGAAGGTTCAAACGAAGATCACGAAGAAGAACGGCTTATGCTACAGGCCAACAAAAAAATGTTTTGGGCGTGGTGCATAACAGCGCCAGTAATACTATTGATGCTTATAGAGATGTTTTTAGGAAAAACAATTCCTGGCTACGATATTATTGTGCTGGTATTGTCGTCGACAGTGCTTTTCGGAGTAGGACTTGACACCTTTAAATCTGCGGCGAAGTCGATAGTCCATGGCAAAACCAATATGGACGTTCTCATCGCTCTTGGCACAGGAGCTTCGTACGCCACAGGAATCGCTACTCTGTTCTTAGAAATATCTAACTATGCCGGCGTCGCCGCGATGATAATGGCTTTCCACCTAACAGGGAGATATATCGAAGCCAAAGCAAAAGGACGCGCTTCTGAGGCGATAAAAAAACTCCTAGAGCTAGGAGCGAAGACAGCAAGGGTATTAGTAGAAGGCGAAGAAAGAGAGATTCCAATAGAAGACGTCGTGGTCGACGATATAATGATAGTGAAACCTGGAGAGAAAATCCCCACCGACGGCGTAATCATTGAAGGCGCTAGCGCTATCGACGAATCCATGGCGACAGGAGAATCCATCCCAGTAAGCAAGAAAATTGGTGATGATGTTATCGGCGCTACAATAAACCAGCAAGGGCTTCTGAAGGTCAGAGCTACAAAAATCGGTAAAGACACCTTCCTTTCACAGATAATAAAGATGGTAGAGGAATGCCAAGGGTCTAAAGTCCCAATCCAAGAGTTCGCCGATAAAGTTACCGGGATTTTCGTCCCTACAGTCCTTGTTATAGCAGTACTGACATTCCTTAGCTGGGTTCTTTTCCCTGCGACATTAAATATCATAGCTAGCAGAGCGCAGAATGTAATACCATGGATAAACATAGATCATGGCATAGTAACGCTAGCACTGCTTTCGACGATATCGGTTTTGGTGATAGCATGTCCTTGCGCCCTTGGACTTGCAACGCCTACAGCGCTAATGGTAGGGACTGGTGTGGGCGCAGAGCACGGCATACTTATCAGGGCTGGCGCTGCGATACAGACGCTGAAAGATGTACATACCATCGTCTTCGACAAAACAGGGACGATTACAAAAGGCTCTCCAGAAGTCACAGACATCATCACCATGTCGGAAATAGATCAACATGAACTCCTGCGACTTGCCGCTAGTGTGGAGTCCGGGTCGGAACATCCTCTCGCTGCAGCTATCGTCGCCGACGCCAAAAACAAAGGCATTAAACTATCATACCCTTCACAGTTCGAAGCCATCCCAGGGAAAGGTGTATCAGGCGTTATCGAAGATACTAAGATCAGCGTAGGCTCGCGGAAACTTATAAAAAACACCAAAGCCGATGAAACGATGTCCCTTCTTGAAAAAGATGCGAAGACAGCGATGCTGATAACAGTCAATAATGAAATCGCCGGCGTCATCGCCGTCGCAGATACCGCAAAAGAAGAGTCCGTCAATGCTATAGCAGAGCTTACAAAGATGGGAATTGCTACCGTTATGATAACTGGCGATAACAAAAGTACCGCTGAAGCGATAGCAAAAAAAGTCGGAATAACACGCGTCCTTGCAGAAGTTCTTCCCGATGGCAAGGTCGCAGAAATCAAAACGCTCCAAAAAGAGTTCGGCCTCGTCGCTATGGTAGGCGACGGCATCAACGATGCTCCCGCACTGAAACAGGCTAACGTCGGGATAGCGCTAGGGACAGGAACTGATATCGCTATGGAGTCCTCCGACGTCACCCTTGTCAGCGGAAACCTTATGGCAGTAGTACAAGCGATAAAACTTTCTAAGGCGACGTTCAAAAAAATACGACAGAACCTTTTCTGGGCCTATGGATATAATATCGCCGCGATACCACTGGCAATACTAGGACTTATGCATCCCGTCATCGCCGAGATCGCTATGGCAGGAAGCTCCATCAGCGTAGTCTTCAACGCCAACAGCCTAAAAACATTGAACATTGATCATTGATCATTGATCATTGTCTCCCCGCGGTCCCAAGACTTTTTGAGTTTGTCGATCTTTTTCTTAGAGAGTCCACCGAGGAATTCTATGGCGAGGAGAAGTCGTGCGCGAGCCCTGTCTTTACCGAGGACTTCTACGGAGCCGAACATTGGGAGTCCCTGTTTTTTCCCCATGATGGCGGCGAAGAGGATAGGCATGATGACCTTTTTATGGTTGACTTCGAAATGCTCTGCGGCAGCTTTCGAGGCGGCTTCTATCCCTGAAGATCCCCAGTCTTCGTTTTTTTCCATATGCCATATCATTTCATACATCATGGAACACGATTGTTCTGGAGAGAGGCTTTTGGGACATAGCAGCTCCTCGGAATATGGGATATGTGTTGTGAAGAAGAATCCGCAAAGCTCGATGAACTCGCTGAAGGTCTTCATCCGCGTATGACATAATGGCATAAGTTTCGCCATGGCTTCGTCGGAAAATCCCCAGCCTTTGATACGGTCCCATAGACTGCCTTCGGGGATGTCGTTGATGATATATTGCTGGTTGAGCCAGTCGAGCTTCTTGACGTCGAAGACGGCACCAGAGACGCCGACTCTTTTGGTGTCGAAGGCTTTGAAGATATCTTCTAAAGAATATATCTCTTTGTCGTCGGGCATGCTATAGCCCATAAGGGTGAGGAAGTTCATGAAAGCTTCAGGGAGATACCCGGTATCGCGGTAGTAGAATATCGAGGTAGGGTTTTTACGCTTCGACAGCTTCTTGCCATCGGTGCCGAGAAGTAGAGGCATATGCATGAAGACAGGAGGCTCCCACCCAAAGACTTCGTAAAGGAGGACGTGTTTCGGTGTAGAACTCATCCATTCGTCGCCTCTGATGACGTGTGTTATCTTCATAAGATGGTCGTCGACGATGTTGGCAAGGTGGTATGTTGGGAAGCCGTCAGATTTGAGAAGAACTTGGTCATCGACGTCAGCCCATGGGCATGTGCTTCTTCCTTTTATGGCATCTTCATAGACACATTCGCCAGTAAGAGGGACTTTTAGACGTACGACATAAGGTGTGCCGGAAGCTTCTTTGTCGGCGATCTCCTCGGCGCTGAGGTTCCTGCAACGACGGTCGTATCCTTGTCTGCCACCACGCCCTCGTGCGACTTCGCGCATCTCCGCAAGGTCTTGCGCTGTACAGAAACATTTGTAGGCCTTGCCATCGTCTATGAGCTTTTGGCAATGCTTTTGGTATATGTCCAGACGCTCTGACTGCCGATACGGGCCGTAGTCGCCGCCCTTGTCAGGACCTTCGTCCCACTCAATACCACACCATTCTAGGGCTTTATAGATGTTTTCCTCATATTCTGCCCTGCTTCTGCTCTGGTCGGTATCTTCGATACGCAAAATAAAGTCACCCTTATTGTGACGGGCGAAGATAAGGTTGAATAACGCCATATATGCCGTTCCAACATGTGGGTCGCCAGTAGGCGAAGGTGCGATACGTACTCGTACTGTCATAGTATAAACCTGCGATGGTAGTGTTTTTTGTTATGACTCGAGATTATAACGCCGAAAGCTAATATATACAACCAGTTATTGACAAAAATTTAATTGTATGGTATAATAATATCTTGATATTAAACCATTTAAGGAAAAAAGATGCCTTTTATCATAAAACCCGCAGATATGCTTTGTATTGAAGTGTATGTTCGATCTCCTATAGAAGCGCTAGCGGCAACAGATAGCAAGGGTTTCATGAAATTTATTAAAAAAGACGTTGTGACGAGAGTTATCGCTGTCGCCACGCCGTTTTTTGCGGCTATAGATGTTATGATTCAGGGCGTCATTCTAGCAGCTTCTTTTCCGGTGCTTCTTTGCCAACGTAAATTTTCTGCTATCAAAGAGCGCGCTTTGGGAATAATACCTATTATAAAGAAAATTTTTACTGACGCAATAATAGGTTTGTATGACCCTTTGCGATTACTGCCGTTTTCTTCATCGTTTGCACTTTCTGTTAAGCTGATGTCACATCGTTTTTCTTTAGAAGGAGGAGAGAAATCCGGTGATAGAACGATATCTATGGAAGGATTTAGCAGTAAGTTTAGAAATATTATATTTGATTCCTTGCACAGCTCGGCAGCAAATTTTTTCCAAGAAGAAGAGACGAAAAAGGCCTTTTCCTTTACAGATGAAGATGTAAAAAAGACTTTAGAGCTTTTCGAGGCTTTTCGTGATATTCAACGCGACACTTCAAAAATATTAGAGCTGTCTAAAACGAAACCGGTGATATTGCCTGTTTATCTAAAAAATCACCTTATTATGGCGGCGATTTTTAAAGACTATCTTATAATATGTAATCGGGGTGGTAAGATTGTCGTCAGCAATCATGATCAGAAGCTACATCTAGATCCGGGTTTACAAGTATATACGATGATAGATAGAAGTAATCTCGAAGAGATTATTAACTATTTGCTTTCGAAGAGGCTTCGGAAAAAAAGACACAAGAAGTTACAGAGCATATTTGTAATATGGGTATTGATAAGAATCTTTTTGCGAAAATAACAACTCATAGATTAAAAGGTCAGAGCGTTGGAAATTGTTCCTGGGCTAGCACAAAGACGACGTTTTTTGCATTGATTTTTTGTGCGATGTTTTCTATAGAAAATTTGGAGAAAGGTAAAGAAAAAGATGCTCTTAAAGAAGCTCGCAAGATATATAAAGCATGGACGTTATATGACAGAGAGTCAGCGATCAAGCAGTTCAGTACTTTTCTTGAAAACCCACCTAAAGGTTATTGTCCTGTTGTGGCGCAGAGCGTTTTTGATAAGTGCAAAGAAAAATTACAACACTATAAACGTTTGAAAAGTCCTATAACAATAGAGCCAAAAAAAGGCTCTGCTTCATTATTTCCTAAGCCGGCTTTTATGAAAGTTCCGAGTTTTGCTGCTTTTCTCTAGTCGGCATTGCATAAAACAACAAGATCTTTGGTGATGTTTAGCGCTTCGGCAAGCTGGAAATCTTCAGAGCCTGAAGAGATGCTGTCGCCAGAGGAAAGGTCTTTTAGGAACATCTTATATCGGTTGTTGTTCTCTAAGCGCTTCATGGTATTATTATGCAATGTAGCAAGATGATAGGTGTAGGTGGTAAGCTTTTTCTGGATGTTGTACGAGTAAATCTTCGATATGCGTTTGCGCTGAAGAAAAGGAAGGTCTTCCATGTCGTCATCAAAAGAAGGAACAATAATATCGTTGCTAATGGGGTACTTCGCATATTTCTCGCCGATGGGACGCATAGCGAAAATACCGGGGACGACGATGTCGGGGATGACGCCGGTAAGCTGAGGGCTCCTCCCCGAGGCAGTATAATACATCCCTCGCGTTACCTTATATTCTCCTTCGGCGGAGATGACGCCCTCTTGGGAGTCGTCGGCGGTAAAAGTTTGAAAGGTTCCTTTTCCGAGGGTGTGGTCGTCGCCAATAACTATAGCGCGACCATAATCCTGGAGCGTCTGCGCCACTATCTCCGACGCCGAAGCGCTAAGCCTGTCAGTGACGATGATAAGAGGGCCGTCCCATGAAACCTTTCCTGAGAAGTCTCGAAAACGCGATATCATGCCTTCGCTGTCTTTTACAGAGACAACGACACCCTGCGTTATGAAAAGTCCTGACACCGCTATCGCCTGTGAAAGAAGTCCGCCGCCATTACCACGAAGATCAAGGACAACACCTGATAGTTTATAAGAAAGGTTCAACTCTTTTATAGCAGCAGAAATATCACCGGCAGAAGAAAAACAAGGGTCTTGGTAGAAACTATGAAGCTTTATTACGGCAATGCCTCCATCACCGAAAGGCTCGAAAGAAGTCTCAATGCGGGCATCAGGGATAATAAACTCTTCTCTTGTTATGGCGACGTCGAAGTCTCCATCAACACCATCGCGGACGACGGTAAGAATAATCTCGGAACCCTTCTCGCCGCGGATGAGATCAGCAAGCTCTTCGATAGATATCTTGACAACAGAAATACCGTCTACAGCGACGATCCTGTCGCCAACAACAAGGTCTTGGAATGCCGCTGACGCCTCGTCGAGGATGTCGGTAACAGTAAAACCATCAAGGTCATCGCGAATCTGTACGCCTATTCCAAAAATGCGCTGCTGGATGTCGATGAGAAGCTGCTGCGCCTCGGCAGGGGTGAAATACATCGTATGAGCGTCGAAAGAAGACGCTAAAGCCTTCAAAACAGTAGTGAAAAAATACCTGATACGCTCAACGATATTATCGTTAAGGATATCATCTTCATGAAATCGTCGCCTCTTGGCAATGCGTGCAAGAGCACGCCGCCCCCCTTCGTCACCAAAACCTTCTGCAGCACGAAGCTCCAAATCACGGACAAAAGCAATGCGTTCACAAAGAGCACCCTCATCATCAGCCCAGTCAAGACGATGAAAAAAATCAGAACCTAGCGATTCTGGAATAATACCCTCGATATCATCAATAGCAAAGCTCGAACGACGCTCTATGGCCTTGGACATAATAGAGAAAATCTCCTCAAAAGAAGAGAAATCACCACTATTGTAGTCGAGTACAGCAGAACGAAGCAGTTCCGACGACGGCAAAAGCCAGCGCTCAATGTCAGAACGGATGAAATAACACTTCAAAGGATCAAGGTCGTCAATGAAATTTAAAAAAGCACGAGAAATAAGCTCCTCGTTAATACAGTCATATTTCATGTGCGCAGAAGCAATATCAGAGACCTTAGAACATACAATATCACCGTCAATAGCAGGGAAGCCACCCTCTAAAGAACAGCAAAATAACAAAAAATAAAGAACGCGACGAAACATATTATAGCCCGTGATTGCGAAGAATGAAACAATAGCTCACCAGATCCCTTAATTTCATCATTTTTTTTGAAAAACCACATTTTTCAGTAAGAAGAAAATTTTTAGTAATATATAGAAAATACTTGTTTTAATTATGTTTATATGCAATAATCTTTTTGTTTTTACATATAATATAAACTAAAACGTAATAAACAACATAAAATATATTTTAAAAATTATATAATATAATAACAAGGAGAACAGTATGCCTGAATATAATGAGGTAGAAAAGATGTGTGCCGATGAAGGGTGTACTCAAAAGGTTGAAAATAAGATATTGTCAATCACCGAAGCTGCGAAGCTCAACAATGTTACGCGCCAAGCTATCTATGTTGCTATTAAGCTTAAGAAGCTTAAGGCTACTAAGAAGACTACGCGTTGGACTATTGACCTCGCTGATCTTGAAGAGTATCGTAAGAATAAATATTCTAGAACGAAGTCTGTCTATAATGGAGAACTTCTTTTCGACAACGGAAAAGGGTATTATTCTATAAATCAAGTTGCAAGAATGCTCGAAGTCCCTGCGCAGAAGATATATTATGCTACGCGCGCTGGCATCATGAAAGCTCATCGTTGTGGTGCAGCATGGGTTGTCCATACTGACGCTATCGAAGAGTACCGCAAAAGTTATCTTGAAAAAGGTTCTGTAGAAGAGAAAAGCAAAGTAAGCTAATTTTTTATAATACATGAAAATAAAAAAGCCGAGGTCTTAATAACCTCGGCTTTTTTTTTATCTATAGATTGCGAAAGGGGGGACTCGAACCCCCACGACAATTAAGTCACTACCCCCTCAAGATAGCGCGTCTACCAATTTCGCCACTTCCGCGAAGAACACATATCTTACCAAAAAAACACAAATATTAACAAGTTATAATTCTGCCGGATTGTATGTATTGCCAATAACGATGACTCCGTGGTATTGTTTGCTGTGGTAAGAGGATATATCACAAACATTGGTTAAATAAAGGAGATAGATGACGATGCCTAAAAATGCAAGAAGCAAAAGCATGGCGATGCACAGGATGCAGTATCGAAGTCTTGCCCTCGGGAAGATCGCTGTCATCGGAAATTACACGCCGCGGATGTGTGGTATTGCGACGTTTACTGAAGACACATGTAAATGTATGGCCGCAGAGATGGGCGCTGATCGTGTATACGCCGTTGCTATGGACGACGTCGTCGAAGGGTATCCGTACCCCGAGATGGTTAGGCTACAGCTTCGTGATGATGTCGCCAAAGACTACGCTAGCGTCGCCGACTATATGAACTACAACAACACCGAAGTCGTCCTTATCCAGCATGAATATGGTATCTATGGTGGCGCTGCTGGAGAACATCTCCTCGAGATGATGCGCGACCTCCATATGCCTATAATAACAAATATGCATACCGTTCTGTCACATCCTAACGACGATCAGCGTAGAGTTACAGAAGAGATAATACAGCTGTCTAGTAAGGTCGTTGTTATGACGGAATATGCTAAGAAGATCCTCAAAGAAGTATACGACATCCCTGATACGAAGCTCGCTATGATACCACACGGCATACCAGACGTCTCGTTTATTGACCCCAACTACTACAAAGACAACTTCGGCGTCGAAGGACGCGATGTTATCCTTACCTTTGGATTGTTATCTTCAGGAAAAGGTATCGAAGTTGCCATAAAGGCAATGGCTGATGTCGTGAAAAAACATCCGCGCGCCGTATATATATGTCTCGGGAAGACACATCCACATGTTAAGCGCGACCACGGCGAAGAATATCGCGAAAGCCTCGTTGCTCTCACAAAAGAGCTAGGCCTCGAAGACAATGTCATCTTCGTCGATGAGTTCGTCTCCCTAGAGAAACTATGCGAATACATAGGAAGCGCTGATGTCTACGTAACGCCATACCATAATGCCGAGCAGATAACATCAGGGACGCTGGCGTATGCCGCCGGCGCCGGAAAGCCAGTAGTTTCGACACCATACCGCCACGCCGAAGAGCTTCTCGCTGAAGGGCGCGGTATATTGTTCCCTTTCGGTGACAGCAAAGCTCTCGCAGAGAATATCGTCCATCTTCTCGATGATGCCGTTCATCGTCATTCTATAAGGAAAAAAGCATACCACCAAGGCCGTGACATGGTATGGTCTGCAGTGGGGAAATCTTATGCTAAGATATTTCAGGAAGCTTTCGAGGAAAGGGGGCAGCACCCGCGAACAATGAACACTGAAGGACAGGTAACTGACGGCATGATGACCCTTCCTAAGATAGACCTTCGATATATATATGCTATGACAGACGACACAGGGATATTCCAGCACGCCACATATTCCATACCTAACAGATTCCATGGGTATTGTGTCGATGATAACGCAAGGGCATTGATAGCGGTATCGAACCATTATGGCATTTATAAAGATGATAACGTCCTGCCACTAGTAAGAAATTACATCTCTTTCATCCACGCAGCTTTCGACGACAAAGTAGGACGTTTCAGGAACTTCCTTTCGTACGACAGAAAGTGGCTTGAAAAGGCCGGCAGTGAAGACTCCCACGGTAGAGCATTATGGAGCCTTGGTGTCGTGGCATCGTCGTCATTAAGCGACGATATCACAAGACCTGCGGCATGTTTCTTCGTCGATGGACTTCCTGCCGTAGAGAAATTTTCTTCGCCACGAAGCTGGATGTTCGCACTTATCGGCATAGAAGTTTATCTGCGCCGTTTTGGTGGCGACGCTTTCGTAAAAGGTATGAGAAAAACTTTGGCGAAAAAATTGTATGGCCTTTATGAAGGTAATGCTTCAGAAGATTGGCCGTGGTTTGAAGACATTTTAACATATGCCAACGCACGCTTCCCACAGGCTTTGCTTGTAGCAGGGAAAGGACTAGAAAACGACGCTATGATAAAAGCAGGGCTTAAATCTTTGCAGTGGCTTCTCGATATACAGACCAGCGAAAAAGGACATATAACGATAGTAGGAAATGCTGGATGGAAAGAGAGAAACAAAAAGAAAAGCGCACGCTTTGATCAGCAGCCTATCGATGCAGGAGCTCTCGTCGAAGCATGTGTCGAAGCATATCGCGTTACTAAAGATAGAAAGTGGGTGACGGAAGCATCACGATGCTTCAGATGGTTCTTGGGATATAACGACCTGCAGGTTCCACTGTACGACCCTATAACAGGAGGGTGCTGCGATGGACTTCAGGTTACAGGGCCCAACAGAAACCAAGGTGCAGAATCGACGTTGGCATGGTTCCTCGCGTTGTTGAAACTTCATACCTTGCCAAGCGATGTCTTCTTCCCAGAAGAGATCCCAGAAAAAAATAAAAACACCATGGAAAACATTGTGGAGGTGTAGTATGGCATCGAAACGTATCGCCGTCTTGTCGCCATGTGCATGGCGCACGCCGCCGCGACAGTATGGCGCATGGGAGACCGTCGCTAGCAATATCACCGAAGGTCTCGTACGTCGCGGGTGGGACGTCACGCTTTTCGCTACAGGGGATTCCATCACCAAGGCGAACCTCGTATCCGCCGTCGATAAAAGCTACGAAGAAGACCGACAGCAAGACCCAAAAGTATCGGAATGTCTTCATATCTCCGAAGTTATGGAACGCGCCAGCGAATATGACCTCATCCATAATAATTATGATTTTCTGCCACTGACATATTCGCGTCTTATCGATACGCCGATGCTCACCACCATCCATGGCTTCTCGTCGCCGAAGATTCTGCCGGCGTATCACAAATACCGTGACACCTCATATTTCGTCTCCATCAGCGACTCCGACAGAGACCCCGGCCTCGAATATGTCGATACGGTATACAACGGCATCGACCTAAAAGACTTTACATACAACGAAAAGTCCGGTGATAAGCTCGTATTCCTAGGACGCATACACCCCGATAAAGGCGTACACCTAGCTGCCGAGGCAGCAAAAAAAGCCGGAATGGAGCTTCTCATCGCTGGCATCATCCAAGATGAAGAATACTTCACGACAATGGTGAAACCCCATATCGATGGTAAACAGATACAGTATGTCGGGCCTGTAGGCCCTCGCGAGCGCGAAGAGCTTTTAGCTCAAGCTCTTGCAGTGCTACACCTCAACACCTTGCCAGAAAGGTTCGGGCTCGTCATGGCAGAAGCTATGGCGGTAGGAGTTCCGGTAATAGCTCTCGACAGAGGGTCTTGCCGAGAAGTCGTCGCCGATGGCACCACAGGATTCGTCGTCGAAGATGTCGATGACGCCGTCGCAGCGATACATAAGATCGATACAATCTCCCGAAAAGCATGCCGCGACCGCGTAGAACAAAATTTTTCCTTGGATGTTATGGTAGAAAATTATGAAAAAGTCTACCATGAAATTTTCAGACGCCAAGGAGGCCGACATGCCAGATCTTATAACGAGATACCAAAATAACCCTATCCTAACAAAAGATGATATACCTTATCAGGTGTCGACGGTACATAATGCCGGCGTAACAAAACACGAAGGCATATACTATATGCTCTTCAGGTCGCACCTGCACAATGGCAGAAGCATAATAGGTCTCGCCACCAGCGACGATGGCTTCAACTTCACAGCAGCACCAGAGCCTTTCATGACAGGAGAAGGCACCTACGAAGAACATGGCGTCGAAGACCCTAGGATAACATTCCTCGAAGGATCTTTTTATATAACATATAGCGCATACTCGCGTTATGGCGTACGTATTGGTCTTGCCAAAACCGATGACTTCAAGACTCTCGAGCGCATATCATATATATCACATCCCGACGCCAGGAATTTCGTTCTCTTCCCAGAGAAAATTAATGGCAGATACGCCCGCCTCGACAGACACCATACCGATATATGCCCGTGGGCAATATGGGCGTCATACTCCAACGACCTTATATATTGGGGCGACTCTGAAATCGCTATGCTTCCAAAACAATACCATTGGGACGAGATGAAGATAGGCCCAGGAGCACCACCGATAAAGACAGAAAAAGGATGGCTAAGTATATACCACGGCGTATTCCCGACGATGGCAGGAAGCGTATACCGCCTAGGCGTCGCTGTCCATGACCTCAACGATCCAGCAAAAGTCCTCGCCATAGGCGACAACTGGATCCTCGAACCCGAAGACCCTTGGGAACGTACCGGATATGTCCCTAACGTCGTATTCACCTGCGGAGCTGTCCCCGAAGACGATGGCACAATAAAACTCTACTGGGGAGGTGCCGATACCGTCATGTGCGCAGGCACAGCAAAGATCGACGACCTCGTCGACCATGCCTTTGCGTCGCCAAGAGAGGCTCTGTAGTCTATTAGTTCGGAGTTCGGAATAGGAATTTTCTACCACGGAACCTTTTCAATTATCAGTTATCAGTTATCAATTATCAATAAAAGTAAGTTTTTTTACCTTGTTCATTGATCATTGATCATTGTTCAATGAAAAGGCTCCGTGGTAAAAATTCCGGTTCGTAGTTCGGAGTTTCGAAACTCTATGCTCTATGTTGTAACTATGCGCTATCCAAGGTTTCGTGGTAGAAGCTTCTTCTCCTTTGGTGGATGAATTTGTGCAGTTTCTATTCGCGATTGGTATTGCTACGCTGTCGTCAGTATGACGACGGCTTCGCTGACGGCCGCTTTAACAGAATACGTCTTTATGGTAGCAGGAATCAAAAATGATTGACCTTTGGTAAAAAAGCCTTCAGATGTTTTACTCGCAAAGACTTCTACGGTGCCCTCTACAACTGTTAATCCTTGTATTCCCGCTAATGTGTCGCCGAGATATTCGTGTCCTGAAGATATCGTAAGCCTGTTGACTTTGAACTCCTCAGCGTCGATAAGCTTTTCAACGATATCATCGATAGCGACAGGGGTTTTCTTCAGCGATGACACGAGATCATCACCACGGAGACCGTCCCATGTCGTTGAAACGATAGTCTCGTCGTAATGTAACTGCCGCGGCGTGCCGTCATCTTGGAGGCGCCCCCAGTCGTATGCGCGGAATGTCGACTCCGAAGTCTCTTGTACTTCTAGCAACGTTATCCCTGACCCTATAGCGTGTAGTGTCCCTGCAGGAATGAAATATACGTCGCCGGGATGCACCTCGACGAAGTTAAGAAATACGCTAACATCTTCGCCGCTGCGCATACATTCTTCGAACTCTTCCTTAGTGACGCCTTCTTTAAGACCTAAATATATCCCTGCGCCCTCTTCTGCAGCAAGGATGTACCAAGCCTCCGTTTTGGAAGGCTTGTCGACAAAGTCTCCGTCTTTAGGGTGTACCTGTACAGAAAGATTCTTTCTGGAATTTAGGAGCTTCACCAAGAAAGGCATAGAAGTTATGCCTTCGCCATAAAGCTTGTCGGAGAAAAGATTTTCCAGCTCAGTCAGAGAAACCTGCAAATCGTCACAGAGGAATGTATTTGGAAAGCTAGGATGCCCCGAAAGCTCCCAAGATTCACCGACAATATCTTCGGTTTTGATGCCTAGGTGCTTCTTGTAGCTTTCAACGATCTCAGTGCCGCCCCACGGCGTCCTTTCAGGAGGAGTGAAATTATCACAACGAGGAGCAAGGATATGGTCGACCATAGCAATAAACTCAGGATGGTCAGGAGAGTTTTCAGAGATATTTTCCATATACACACCATATTATAATATAACGGATTTCCTTATATAATCTTATACCGTAAGAAGACAATCTTTTTCTTTCCTTGCGCGTAAGGAAACAAATGCCCATTCCTGTCCTTGTGCGCAAGGAAAGAAAAGTCCATTCCTTTCCCTGCACACAAGGAAAGCCTCCGTTTCGTCCTCCTATCCGCTAAACGCTATCCCTTTTACCAGGACACGGCAGTGCCTTTTTAAACGGTAAACTGTGAACGGTAAATGGTGAACTATAAAAGTTCAGGGTTCGGAGTTCGGAGCAATGTTCAATGATCATTGATAATTGTTCAATGTAAAGCGCTCTCTGTGAAAACTCTGTGGTTCTCCGTGCTCTCCGTGGTAAAATCCTATTCCGAATTCCGAACTTCTTAAGCGCTAAACGCTAATAATTATAAGCTAATAACGCCTTAACTTTATCTTCGAAGTTTTTGGGCACATGAAGAGAAGATATCTGCTGCAGCGACCTTGACAAAGCAAGGCATAGGATGGTGTCGTATTCGTCTTCAGAGAAAGGGATTTCACTGTTGCCGTTATCGCGAAGCCATTGGATATAAGGAATTTCGGGGTCTATAGAAAGAAGGCCTTCATGGCATAATACTTTCAATATAAAGCTTACAAGGACAGCGCGGGGATTTTCTGAGCCGCCGAACCCCGAGAGAAAGGTCTTAAGTAGAAGATATAACAGTGGCGAAGGTTTCATTGGAAGTAGAGAACTTTTTACTATCTTAAGCATCTCGCCGGCGGCATCAAGAGTATCGAAATCATTGCGTAGGGAAAGGAATTGGTCGTATATCGTCCCATCATGATATGTGAAGAGATCGCCTTTCCCGGCAGAAAAGATAAATTCCCCACACGATAGCGGCGTTGCCAATGCCGAAGCAGTACCCTTTTTACGCCTGTTGGCGCCCTTGACGATAAGTGATATCACACCCATCTCCGACGAGAAGACGGTGATAATCCTGTCATATTCTTTGAAGTCGAAGGAATGTATCGTTATCCCCTCGACGCGGTGTTTTTCTGCGTTCATGGTTAATATGGTACACGATTTTATCCTTTTTGAAAAAGGACGATGATGGTAAGATGCCTATCTAAGTATTAAGCACCGATAGCTCAATTGGATAGAGTACCTGGCTTCGAACCAGGTGGTTAGAGGTTCGAGTCCTCTTCGGTGCAATATGTTCTCCCCGCTAAACCTTACACAATATCAATACGCACAGAAGATGTCGTCGCTATTAGGACGCGGACATCGCCACGCCTCACTGCTATACCGCGAATTTCTCCGCGAAGGGACCCTCGACGGTAAAAACCCGGCATTTACCTCTGCGACAGGCGACCTTCTCAAAGAGATCGTCGAAAATACCGACACTACAACATTATCCCTCGACGAGAAACACGAAGAAGGCGATACCGTAAAGATTGTCTTCAAAACCCACGACGACAAAAAAATCGAGAGCGTAGTAGTTCCTATGACTTCTGGTAAAACTTTATGTATCTCATCACAGGTGGGATGCAGGATGCACTGCGCCTTCTGCCAGACAGGGCGTATGGGTCTTATCAGAAACCTCACGACGGAAGAGATAGTATCACAGGCGTTCCTCGCCAAAGTCGTCTATGGCTACGACATAAAAAATATCGTCTTCATGGGGATGGGTGAGCCCTTCGACAACTACGATGCTGTCATGCAGGCAGTAGAAGTTCTCATCGACCAGGGAGGCCTTGCCTTCGGAGCGAAAAATGTATCCGTATCAACATGCGGAGATGTCGAAGGGATATACCGTTTTATCGAAGATGCGCCACCGTCGCTGAACCTTGCCGTCTCACTTAACGCTGCTAACGACGCTTTACGGGCGAACCTTATGCCTGTAGCAGCGAAATATTCCATGGCGGAGATATACCGAGCATTAGAAGAATATTGCAACAGCGCGCCCAAGCGTAAAGTCCTTATAGGATACGTTCTCATCAAAGGCGTTAACGATACCAAAGAAGATGCCGATGCCCTAGCAGAATACCTTAGGGGCCTCGACGTGAAAATCAATGTCATCCCTTATAACGACCATACGATAAAAAGCTTCGAAGCCCCCGAAAATAAAGCCGTAGAGGCTTTCGCCTCACGACTCCACAAAAACGGATATATCACAATAGTACGCCAGAGAAAAGGCGATGCTATCATGGCAGCATGCGGACAGCTTGGAAATAAAAGGACAGCTCTTTGAGTGTTTACAGAGCCGTTCGTAGGATAGGAATAGGAATTTTTACCACGGAGCCACGGAGTTCACGGAGAAAAAAAAAGCCTCAAAGAGAGAAAACCATATTGTCGGGGGACACCCCCGAACCCCCGTTTTCATTGAACATTGAACATTGAACATTGAATATGCCCATAGCCAATTCCACGCCTTCTTTTCCTTCTGCTCCGTGCCCTCCGTGGCTCCGTGGTAAAAATTCCGGTTCGGGGTTCGGAGTTTCGAAATTCTACGCTATCCAAGGTTCAGTGGTAGTATATTCTTCTCTTGTTTTGGGCAGGTCTTGCGCTGTTATTATATAGCTATTCTAGTGTCTGAAGGGCGAAGGTTATATATTCTAGTTTCTTGAATTTATACGACACCATACAGAACGAGACTATCAGGGTGATGAATGCCGCAGCAGTGTAGTTGTATCCTAGATATGGCAGTGGGATTGAAAGCGAGAGGTATGAGAAAAGTCCGTTCGTCACCATAAACAGCGCCGTCGTTGTAAAGGCTAGGACTTTGAAGTCGAAATATAACATTATTATCATATTAGTAAGAAGCATCCCATGGAGGAAAGCCCCTATTATCGAGATGCGTAATATTGGAACGACGATTATCGGAAGCTTCAACATCACGGCGATATCAGAAGCATATAGTATCGCAAGCATCGAAAGTCCGCCCTGTATTATTACTAGCATCTTCGTGCCATCGTAGACGCTCTTGCCGACCTCTTTCTTGGCGCGTCCGATCTCAGCGTATGACCCTCTGTTTAGGACTTTGTCGTAGAACGTCCGGTATCGCAGATAAAAGTTCGTCTCGACATATACTAGGAATAGTGAAAGCAGCGGTATTATCGTGACATATGCGAAGAATATCGGTATCTCGTATTCGTGGAACGACCGCAAGAAACCCGTCACTGCCGTAGCTTTCGGCGACGCCCAGAATATTATCTTGTCGATCCATATGGCAATGTTATAGAACATGCCGGTGAAGACGAGAATCTTATTATTTTTTAAGAACCCGAAAAGATCTTTGTCGAAGATGCGCTTCGACGGGAATTCTATGAAAAGCCGCGCCGACAGCAGGACGAAGACCGTTAGCTGCCCGATTAAAACTCCAGCGAAATATCCCGCCAAGTCGTAGTGCAGGCCAAGCTTTATGCCGGCGAATATAGATATAACAGTACCGACGAGATAGCATACCGCTATAGAAAGGTAGTCGTGAAGCGCCGTTAAGAAGATGAAGATGAGCCATATCAGGCTTATCGAAAAATATAACAGCACAGTAAGGAACTTTAATGTTAAAGGCCCTTCGGTGAAATATATAAAAGAAGCACCAATGATACTCTGTAGCGTTAAAAGCGCTACCGCCGCAGAGTTGAAGGCAGGGATTAGGGCGTCGGTATCTTCTTTGTAGAGCTTGTCGGAGATATAGCGGCTCAGCGAAAGTGATAACATCCCTGTGGTGATAAGAGACGCCGCGAAGATGTAGTTGAGCGATACCCTGAAATATAGGTGCTCAAAAGTGTCGATGTTGGCAGGACGGAAATAGTATAAACATAACACAGTGACAATACTAAGAAACCATGGCCCTGCGGCGATGAGTAACGAGTAAAAATGTGCTTTTATCGAGCTGGAAAAAGAGTCGCTTTTAAGGATCTTCTCTAAGCGAAAGCCTATGCCTGCCATGTGACTTCCTCCAAATATTGTGAATATAGCTTATAGTATTTGGTGACCATGTCGTCCATAAGATATTTGTTGGTGACGCGTTTTTTGGCGACGCGAGACATCTCGTTGTAAAGGTTCTCGTCGGAAAGGATCTTTATTATAGCGCTAGCAGTATCATGAGGGTCGCATAGGTTTGTGATAATCCCACTTTTCCCCAAAAGCTTGTCGTCAGGAGAACTTCCGTAGAGCATCTCCATACAAGCACCGACGTTAGAAGCCACGAAAGGTATTCCACAAGCATGAGCTTCTAAGATTACTAAAGGCTGTGCTTCGCTGATGCTGGTAAGGACCACGACGTCAAGGGAAGCGTAATATTCTTCGACGTCGACCTTCCCCGTGAAGTGTAAGACGTCTTCCAGCCTCTGGATCTGTGCTAGCTCAATACATTCTTTATAGTAATATGGTTCTTCGTCTTCAGGGCCTATGACGTAGAACTCCACCTCTTTATCGAAATTATCATGGATGATCTTACAAGACCTGATGAAAGTCTTGATGTCTTTTATAGGGACAACACGACCGATAAGACCTACCTTTAAAGGGCTCTGTAAAGTTTTCTTCCTGACGACATTTTGGAACCTATTGATGTCGATGCCGTTGGGGACTATCATCGTCTTGGCGATGTCGGCACCTTCAGAGAGCTGTATCTGCCGGTTTCCTTCGTATAGCGTTATAATTTTGTCGGCCCTATCATATGATAGAGTGCTGAAGAAAGAGAAGAACTGCGTCCACCACGTTTTGAAGAACTCTTCGGATTCGTCTTTTACGGTTATGGAATTCGTTAGCTCAGAATGTATCCAGTCGGCGCGAGATATCTCGATGTCACGCTCTTTAGTGTAGATGCCATGCTCAGTGAGAAGGAAAGGACGCTTGTTCTGTAGCTTCCCCAGCGCCGTCATAATGCCAGCATATCCTGTAGAGACAGAATGATATAAACGAGCACGAGGGATGTTCTGCTGCAACAACGAGAAAAAAGGAAGATATATAAAACGCCACGTCCAGAAATAGTCGAGGAAAGAAAGCCCTCGCGCCTCTTCGCGGTATAGGTCCGTGATGATGTCCCACGACTCGATAGAATGCGCTAGGTCATATATCGTTATATCACTGTCTTCAATGATCTCTTTGATGAATTCATCGAAAAGACTGGTGTCGTTGCTTTTAACAGAAGCAAAGAAGTCACGGATTATCTTGGCCTTCTTATGGCTTATATGCTTTTTTTTCGGGATGACCCTGCTTTTGTAGTCGAAGAGATATATCTCCTGGAACTCTACGACATTAGCAGGCATGTCATAGTGCATCTTCTTGACGTCAGGACGTTGCGGGCCGATATATAATATCGAGAAAGACAGGTCTTTCATCTGCCTTATGATGTCGTATACCCACGAAGAAACGCCGCCAGAGACGTATGGGAAGGTACCTTCAAGGACTAGACATATGTCACTGATCATAGCGAAGCTCCTCTTTGTATGACAATGTTAGCCAGGAAGTTATCACCGATGCTATCTTATTATAAAGCGCTGTATTTTTTTCCTTTTCGAGAAGGTCGAAGAGCATCGCTAATGTCGATGCATTTAATACGGAGATCTTCTCGAAGAACGAAAGATATTCTTGTTTCGTATGATTAGAAGCATCGCGATAATATTCGTTAAGGAAAGATATCGGGTAGTTGAGGAATTTGTCACTATTGATGTCGTTGATGACATTCATCATCGCCCAGCGCTCGTTGTCGTTGAGCTCTTCTTTCTCAAGGGTCTTGATGAATAACGCTTTCGACTGTAAAGCACAACGATGTAATAATGCCATCGTCTGCAGAGCGGCAGTAGAGGTGTTTTTATGGAAATGACCCTTGTCGTTGCGCGCACGGGATAATATCGTCTTGATAGCAGAGGCGAAATGCTGAGAAGAAAGCTCTACGCTTTTTAAGATGTCGTCGACGAGAGTGCATTTGTTTTTATTTTTTAAACATAAAGAAAGGATGCCGAAAAGTTGGTCGGGGGACTTCTGTAATATCGCTATAAGGCTTCGCGTCGCAGAAAGACGGATGTCTTTGTCTTTATCGTCTTTGGCGATATCAATAAGAAGAGATGCGAATTTTTCTTTGCCGAAACGTGCACAACAGCGTACCGCTAAAAACCTGATTCTTTTGTGTTTCGAAGACAGCATCCCTACTACGCTTTCTTCGATGTCCTCAGGGAGAGATATCCTTTCTGGGGTGTTGAGGACGAAATATAAAAGCACCTGGATGATAGGGGAGTTCTTTCTAGGACTTAAGAGGAAAAGATCTTTTATAACATGAAATTCCGAAGGCGATATCATGGAACATAGCGCTATGGTAGCGGCGTATGAGAAGATTGAATTATCACGGATGATTTCAAGCAGGAATTTCTCCGCAGCGGGATTCTTTAGATGGCCGAGATGCTCTATCGCCATAAGTTTCACGCTGCCTTCGTCAGAATGCCCATACCGTTTTTTTATGACGGAGAAAACTCTGTCGCTTGTAGGGTATTGTGTCAGCATAGGAAAGAAAGCGGTAATGTCTTCAGAAGAAATGCTAGAAGCAATTTTTATTAGCCACTGTAGTATCTGTGGAGAGGATGATTTTTTTATCGCAGAAGTTGCAGACATGCGCACCTGTAATGATGTATCGTGGATGGCGATGTCGACGATGGTGACTAAAAGTTTATAGGTCTCGATATTATGTATCGACGATAAAATGTTAAAACGAAGGCTGTCGTTGGTCTCTTTAAGAAGGGCCTTAAGGAGATATTTCTCCCAGCGTTTATTTTTACTGTCGATGATAGCAAGGAAGGCGCTCTCGCGGATTTTGGCGTCGGCACTTATAATGTTTTCTATGATGTAATGCTTCTTTGAAACATGTGAGAATTTTATAAGGGCTTTCGACGCCGCTTTTTTTATGTCTTCGTCATCAGAGACGCTGAACTTTTGGATGGCACGGAAGGAGCTTGAGTCTTTTATCTCACCAAGGGCATGTATTATGGCAATACACGCTTTCTTGTCGTCGCTGTTTTGCCGTAAAGCAAAGAGCAGAGCAGAGACAGACTTAACAACAGCAAGGTCTCCAAGGTTTTCTGCGGCGAAGCATAAATCTTCTCCGTTGTCAGACTCTAGCATCTTCAATAGTATATCTATACGTACAGAGGTTTTTACGCCCTTTATCGTCAGAAGAGCAGCCCTGTGGATAAGAGAATTTGTTACTGCTAGAAGGTCGTAGATCTTCCCAAGGCTGTATGAGGTGTTGATATGTAACATGTAGCGTATCAGCCAATGTATGCTGGCGCTAGTAGCTCGTGATATCAGCTCTTCATATACGTTGTCGATGTCTTCATTATTGCGACGTAGGCACAGCGAAAGAAAAAGACCTTCCTGTTTGTCTTTTTCGTGGTATAGCAATATCTTGTCGAAGATATCCCTTATCGCTTTTTTGTCTATGTCTTTTGTAGCCAAAATTTCACCGTCTCTATTTTTTCGTCGTCGAGATCTTCGAGGACGATCTTTTCTAGATGTTTTTTTATGTCGCCGAACTTATTAAGATAGAATGCCATCGAAGCACTGAGGAAGTGTATGTCATTGTTCGTCTTCCATATCTTCGAAAGCTGTTTCAGCATTTTCTGCGAATGCTTATGCTCTCCTAGCTGTAGAAGGCTGTGGATATATCGTAACATAACTTTCGGCTGTCCCGTCTCGATATCCAAAGCCTTCTGGTACTCTTCGCAGCTTAGAGAGAAATAATGCTTCTGGGAGTTTTTCTCCAGAAGACCACTGAAAGCATAGTCTTGGTATATGTCGCCAAGACGTAGGAAGTCTTTCATCATACCACGACGCTGTGTCATCATCTTGGCGATGGCGATCTCGTTGCCGATCTTGTCTTCGAGTTTTATCATAGCACCAGCAGCATAAGAGCCACCGCGATGCTGAGCCATATGTTCTGCGACGGCGATCTCGTTGTTGATATTCCCTTCGACTTTCATCAGGGCATCAGCGGCATAGAAGCGTACGTCCTGCGATGCGTCGTTTAAAGCCTCTTTAAGGAGAGAGATGTTTTCCTTGGAGACGTCTTCGGAGAGTTTGTTGACTACCTGTGATTTTTTCTTGGAATCTTCACCTTTGATGACGTCGATGAATGAGTCGAAGCTTATCTCGCTTCTTATATCGCGAAGACCTTCGATATGCCCTTTGGAGACGTCGATGTTTATGCCTTTTTTTGTGATGTGCTCTTTGTAGTCGTTGTAGGAGCCCATCACCATCTTCTCGCGAAACCATCCCGCTGTGACGAATAACAACGACAAAGCCAGCAACCCGAAGACGGGGAATGTTATCATCAAAAGTAGCCCATAGAAAGCCAAAGGATGCTCGAAGCTGCGCTCTTCAAGGTTCCAAAAATATAGCGTTATAGATAAAAGTGTACACGCAAATATATGTACGACGCAGAGAGCCACGATGCTTATATCATACCAGAACATCGGAAGCAGGGAGGCTTCCGATGAAAGGCCTGCAATCATCATTGAAAGTAGTAAGATGTTACGTTTGTTGTTTTCCATTTTTTACTTCTTTTTTTTTGAGGCAAATGAAGGCTTACTAAGCTTACATCCCGCTAGAGCAGGCTTTAACAACGCAGAATGATCTTTCATCTTCTTTGTAAGCGCTGATGTAGAAAATACTAGCTCTGTATGTACAGAATCTTTTTCTCCGGTAGCGCTGACTTTTTTCCACCCTTTTACCACCTTTCCGATATCGGAAGTTGTTGTCTTGCCGTCTTTCATCGGAGATATTATTGCTATGGTGCCATCGAATTTATAGTGGAAGATAATGTCGAGGTTTCCCATATGACGCTTTAACAGCGCTATCAGGGAGTTTAATGTTAGACGCTGGGATTCTTTGTTTAGAAACCCGAATTTTTCGATCTTTATTAAAGAGACGGTAAGCTTGAAGCCGTGCTCTTTGGCGCGAAGGAATTCATGTTCGAGGATATTGTCGAAATACGAGTGGTGACACACCTTGTATTCCTTGTCCCAAGGAAGTTGTCCCTGTAAAGCTTCGTTTGTCATCAAAGCTTGTAAGGAAGAACTCATCCAGTTGACGATGACTTCCATGAGGTTTATGTTCGTGGCGTTGAACAGTATAAAGCTCATCTTCTCGATGTTTACTGCTCCGATAAATTCTCCTTCGACATTGCGTATCGGGAACATCGCTAAAAGCTTGCTGTATTCCGAGAAGTATTTCTGGGAGTCTTTGTCGGAGACGATGTCTTTCGCCGTGACGATGCCGTTCTTTTTCCTGGCAAGATCCATGATGCTGCCGTCGAGCTTTATCTTCCCTTCGACTTCAGAGCTTTCTGCCCAGTTGCGTGAGGCTTTGAGGACATAATAGCCGCCTTCTATGATATATAAAGAAGAGACATCAACTTGAAAAAGATTCTCGAGGATATCAAGACATCCGGAATATATGTCTTCGACTTTCAAAGACCCGAATTTTTTTGAGATCTCGTACATCGTCATTATAGTAGAAGTCTCTCCTACGATCTTTTTCTCTAAAGCGTCGCGGACCTTTACCGCCCTGTCGAGGTCGTCCTGCACACGAAGCATATCGTTTTTTTGTTTCTCTATAATCTCCGCTCTCTTCTCTTCCTGGTTCTTGTATTTCTGTCTCAGCGCTCCCAAGGTCATCCCGACGGTGATGAAAGCAAGAGGTAGCACAGCGCCAACTTTTTCTACGAGCTCCTGAAATTCCGTCATAGAAGATACATATCCGATGTTTATGAAGAACACATGAAATATCGCGACGATACTGGCGAAGACGCCTGCAGAGAAGCCATAACGCGAAGGCATAAGAAGGACGACGACCCAATAAGGATGCCAGTATACTTCCCTGAAGCCGAGGTCTCCACGGAATAGCAGGTAGTTGACGATGTCGTATAGGATAAAGGCGACGATAGTCTCTATGATGTAAGGTTTTTTCTTTAGCATTATTGGTCGTCTCCAATGATAAGTTTTATCTTGCTAAGCCACCTTCCTGGGCTTGCATATTTGTTTAAGAAGAAAGCATTGCAACGTTTTAAAGTGGCATACTTTTCAATGTCGGGGTCTTCGGCGGCAATGATGATGATATTTACCGCAGACACGACCTCTTTGCTATGGCCTCTTATCTTTTCACACAAAGCATACCCATTGTCGGGAGCAAGGAGCTCGTCACAGATGACAAGAGAGTATTTTTTCTTCTCAATACGCGACAATACTTCTTCTGCATCATTCATAGTATCTACAGAAAAACCATTCCACGATAAATACTTCGCTATGATCTTGAGCGTGGCCTTGTCGCCGTCGAGGATAAGGATTTTGTGTTTCTTCTTTTTCATTTTATAGTAACACCTTAAAATTCGCCGTTATATCGTTAGAGACGGTGCGGATGTCAGCAGTGTCGTCTTTGTATTTGTGGTCTAAAGATATCGTTAAGACAGCATCGTCGCGGACCCAGAACTCCGAAGACATAGCAAAAAGCGTGGAGTAGAAACCCTTGGAGGAATTGTGTTTTCTATATAAACTCCACGACGTTCGCGATAGCGTCTTAACAAAAAACTCGCCATACAACCCGCCATACCACGCCTTTTCCTTCTCGCCCAAATCAACGACCTGGCCGGCCTCGTCGAAAGGCTTTACCCAATGCGATTGATATACATGGTTTATCAAAGACAAATTCCACGAAGGACGATTCATAAGCAATATACCAAGCTCTACTTCGTTCCATATTTTGTAGCCTAAAGAAGAGTTGCCATTGACGGTATTATATTTCCCAGGTAAATGATACCACTCACTGCGGAAAAGATAGTCTAGTGAAAGGATGTTATTGGGATACACCTTGCCGAAGGCCTCTAGAGTGTTGTATTGCATCTCTATAGGGAGCTTGTCGAGGTCGCGGCTTAGACGGTCGTGGGTATAGGAAATATATGACTCCAAGTCATAAAAACGAGTCCTATTATATAGAGCCTTAACGCCAAACTCAGGGAAGGTCTCATCACCATAAGATGGCAAGGAAACGTGACCTTCTGCAGTGAAGCTGTAGTTTAAAAATTTCTCCGCACGCAATGTAATAGAAGAAACATTATCGCTGACGGCAGAAGCAACAGGGTTTTCTTCTTCATCACGTTTGTGGTATTCTCTAGCGGCAACAGCCGATAATCGTAAAGACTCTGAAAGCCAACTACGACATCCTGCTTCTATGGTATAGTGCCGTTCTGTGTTGCTATCGTGTTCGTATATAACGTCGCTCCATAAAAGGTCAGAGCCCTCTTCTATGGCAGAACGAGCATCCCAAATGTAGCGGTCGTTGTGAGGAGCCCCAGCGGCATCCCGAGCGGCGATCTTTTCCTCGTAGATATTTTTGGCTTCGCGCCAGCGCTTCATCTTCGTAAGAATATAAACGCGATCTTCGCTGTAGTCATTGAAAGGGCTTTCTACTAGAAACTCTTCAGAGAGAGCATAAGCCTCGGACCAACGACCTTCTTGAATAAGAAGAGAGAACTTCAACTCTTTAAGATTGGCGTCGTAGGGGCCTTTCATCTCTAGGACATCATAAAGCTTGCGGGCTTTCGCCGTCATATTTCGCTCGAAATATGAGTTTATCAAGAAATATGTCAGCTCAGTATTATTGGGGTGCTGCTTTGAAAGTTCATCGCTTTTGGCGATGGCTTCATCATGGCGACCAAGCTTCCACAGAATCCATACTTCTGCGATCTCCATATCAACAGTGCGTGATACTACATCTTCTAAAGGAAAAGCCTCCTGGACGGCTACAGCATAAGAGACCTCTGCTTCAGGGGCAGCCTTTTCCGGGAAACGACTGCGGTATTCTTCGTAAAGAGAAAGCTTTTTTGTGTAGGACTTTTCATTGACGATATCATCGGAGAAAGAATCTTGTGGAACATTATATTCCACAAGCTCAAAAGCATGCTCATAGGCATTGACGCTAGATGCTTTGTCACCAACAGCAGCAAAAACATCGCCAAGAAGATGGTAAGAACGATAGTCGTCCTTTGTTGTCTTCGAATTGTATTTTTCTAGGATGTCGAGAGCTTTGCTGTAGTCTTTTATCTCGAAGTAAAGCTCACCCATAGAAAATAATAACGCAAGATTATCGGGAGAACGAAGGTATTCTTTTTCTATCAAAGCAATAGCGTTAATACGGTCCTTTATACCAAGATATAGCGACGCTTGCTCGTCATAGTAAAGAGTATCGCCGGGATATTTTCCCTGGAAGCGTTCTAAGAAAGACATAAAACCGTCGACTTCAGAATACGACAATAGCTTGTTGCCAAGAGCGACCATCGCACTTCTGTCTTCGGGGTTTTCTTCAGAAACTCTACGATATAACGATATAGCAAGAGCAACGTCACCAGAATATTCATGAAGCTGAGCAAGGCGTATCTTGGATTTTCTTTCATAAGGGAAGTCTTCTATTATCTTAGAATATATACGCTTAGCATTAGTAATGTCGTGACGTAACGAATATAAAAGCGCCAAAGAATAGTAGCTGTCGAGGTTGTTTGCTGCGACGCTAATGTCACGCTCATAGACCTTTATAAGTTTGTCATATTGCTGGTTTATACTGTAATATGATACTAGTTTGTCGCGGACGTTGGCGTCTATAGGCATAAGCTCCAGCATCTTATCCCAATGAAAGCTGGCCTCCTGGTAGCGCATGCGCTCTTCATGATAGCGAGCAACAACTTCGTGTAGCAAGAAGCTTTCGGGGATGACGGTTAAAAGCTCGTCGCTGATTTCCTCAAACTTATCGAAATCTTTGAAAAATAAAAGAGAAGAAAGATATCGCTGAGAATTTCCTTCGTCGGAAGGATCACGATCATAGCGGCTAGAAAGATATAAATCAGCATCGTCGAAGTTCTTGCTGTAGTGATAAAACTTGCCAAGCTGACGGCCAGTAGGGAATATCGCGATACTTAATAATAAGATCGCCATAAAAAACAGTGCTGATTTCCACCACGGTATTCCCATGTTTTCCTTTAGGTCATTTGCTTATAACATACATTACTCGTAATGTATGTTATTTTTTTAATATTTGAAAGAGGAAATAAAGCAGCACCTTAAGAATATACTACCACGGAACCTTTTCAATTATCAGTTATCAGTTATCAATTATCAATAAAAGTGAGTTTTTTTACATTGATCATTGAAAAGGTTCCGTGGTCTTATTTCAAGAGGACTTTTATAGAAAAAGCCTCCGACTTCGGAGCGCGAACAATAAGCTTTCCTTTCTTGTCAGATTTTATCTTCTTGCTATAGAAAATATCATCGCTGCCAAGAAGCTTCATGGTAACGTCATATTTCGAATAACGCCCCATATTAACGAAAGTATACTCTTCTTCGCGGAAGGTTCGGGACTCGAAAGATATATCTCCCTTCGATATCTTACAATTATAGACTATCGCCGAAGAGCTTTCTAACAATGGAACTTTTGGAGCGCTATTAGAAAGATATAGAACGGCACTATCACCCTCAGACAGATGGATGTAGCAGTAGCTTTCCCATACGACAAAGCCTAAGACGTTCTCAGAACGTGCCATGTCAGGGAAGATAGTATTACTATTAAGGCGTATCGTCCTGCAATGACCATAGTCGCGGAATTCCCAGGAGTCGTCATCGCGGATGAAAGTCTTGCCTTCGACGAAACCGCGCGCCGCTTTAACATATTCCGAGGCGAAAATTGGTATGACGTCTTGAGAAAGAGCATAATCGTATGCTTCTTTCGTTGCACGTACGGAGTCTTCCCTCTCACCGCTATAGAAATGATAGTATATATTCATTGGCAGAACTCTGCGAGGCTTGGAGGCGACGAGAGTAGGGTATTCGCTCTGGATGAAGCTCTCGATGACATAGGAGAAACCATCAAAAGGTCCCGTCCAGTCGTTGGTATATATGTTCTCATTGGAGTTGCTCGTCTGGAACTGTACCATACCTTTATCTTGCCGTGTCAGAGCGGCAACGCCGGTATACGAAGGGTTTGCTCTGTCGAAACGTGTGTCTCCGCCATTTATGTTTGCTATGCCCATAGAATCAACGATAGCGATAGCATCGGCAGGGGCCCTACAGTTTCCTGTCCACATGTTTATAGCGACGCGCTTTCCTGGAGGCATAAGGTTTTCGTTTACGTATTCCGCTGCTTCTAAGGTCTCAGCTTCCAAGTATTCCTTCCACCCGACAGTAGCGCGAGCTCCCGAAAGATAAGACGACTCGGAGTTTTCGAGCTCGAGTTCTTGTATGTTGTAGATTTTTTTCGAGTAGTTGTTGATAGGGAAATATACTATTTTTTTGTACCAGTCGAGAGGGTGTGCGAATCCATGGATGCCGCCTTCGATGTTGTCGAACTTAAGAATCTCCCTAGCGAGTGACTCTGTTTTGGCACTGCCGAGATAACGGGCGTTGGTTTCTGCCGTTATAAACGATACCGATATCGGCAGAGAATATTTCTTGAGGATCTCTTCGAAGATAATGTTTCCAGAGGGCGTCTTTTTGTCTTCTAAAGAGATATTCCTCATGCCGTCGCCGTCGATATGAGAATATAATATCCTTTTGCCAAAGAGAGTAGTTGTATCGTAAGAAGGGATCTCCTCTATGACAAAAGCTTCGCTGAAAAATTTAAAAGGGTCGATATACCAACGCATGCGCTTGTCGATGTAGTTGATGAAAAGCCCACACCCGTCCATGATAAAACCACCAGATGGCGTCGTCACGATAGCGTCACTGTCACCAAAGTCGAGGTCAGAACGGTTCAGCCTGAGATATACTTTGTTTTCGGCATCTGCAGAAAGAAACTGCTCATATAATTCGACGGTGCCTTCGATGGAATTCTCGAAGTCCATCATAGTATCGTCTTTCTCGACGATGTCGATGAGAAAAGGGGAGTCGCTCCAATTCTCAAGGTATTCAAGGCCGAGCTTCCTGAAAAATAGAGCAACCAAGTCCTTGGAAGTTTCCTCGTCGCTGTCGGCATCGCGGAAAGCACCGAAATTACGCCATACCACGAACTTCTTGCCATTGTCGATCTGCTCTGTCGCCCATAGACAATATTCTTTTGCTCGTGGCATGGTGGCGTCGGTGAAATATGAAAGAATACCGTATATCTCGTCAAGACTATCATCAGAAGGTAGACCTTTAGAGACGTCGTGGTAGCGGACATTCATGCCAAGATGGTTCAAGACGCTCTCTGCACTGAAGTGTACGACGTTATAGTCTTCGGTAATAAAAGGGTCATTGGAAGAATTTATCAAAACAAGGATCGTCCTGGGGATCTCGACCTTCTCGGCATATAACGTAAAGGCCGCACAAAAAGATAATAATAAAGCGATGACAGTAGTTTTCATGTTTTCCCTCTTAATTTTTGGCACGGTTCAAAACATGCCATTTTTGGGTAATAGTTGATTCTACCATAAATAGCGGATAGAAGAATTTCGGAATAGGATTTTTCACCACAGAGACACAGAGGACACAGAGAGAACAGTAGGCGGGCTAGGGGTTTCACCCCTAGAACCCCGAGGATTTTAAAAAGTTCACCGTTTACCATTTACAGACCACCTTTCAAAAATGGGGGGCTGGGGGAGAATTCCCCAGCTAAATTGTTTTCTTTCTCTGTGTTCTCTGTGCCTCTGTGGTGAAAAATCCTATTCCTACTCCGAATACCAGACTGTTCAGGGAAATTCACCTTCGTAAATTCTATCATTTGTTACCCATATTTTAAACAAGGCTTAATTTTTATACAGCTCTTTGAGGCCTCTCTTAGCAATGTAAGGCTTGAAGCCAAGAAGACGTAGACGCTCGGCAGTATCACGTATCAACGGCATGTCATCAGAAGAAATATAATCGACAGCGAAGACAGGAAGCTTATATTCTTCTTGTAAACGCTGCAGATAGTATAGCTTATATTCGCGGTCTTCTTCGGAGACGGCGATGTCTTCTTCGGTGTCAGGGTTATACGACATATATATGCTCTCGACAAGCATGCCAGAAATATACGGGGCAATATCATCCAAAACTTCGAAGCCATTATTACTGATAAGAAATAGATCGGGATATCTCTCGTGGATCTCTTTGACGAAAGATACCATAGCATCAGCAGAACCACGGAATTTTTCGTGATCTTCGCTTTCTAAAAACGACGCAGTGTCGATGGTGTCCATCATAATACCTTTGAAGCCTTTTTCCAGCAGCTCAGGGATAACGCCTTCTATTATTGTAGCACGCCACGAAGTATTGCGTACGTCGACAAGATAGTTCCCTTCCCAATAAGGATTCTCTTCGATGATAAAATCCTTGTCATAGACGTTCTTCCAATAGCTGCGGTATGTCTCGGCCTCTCCAAGGCTGACATATGCTATTAGTATCAGCTTAGATAAATCCTCTAAAGGAGGATGCTCGTCAGGGTCGAGGATAGCAAGGTCATAGACAGAAGCTTCTTCGGCATCGAGAGTATAATGCCCAGGATTGTAGTCTAGAAGGATAAACCATTGCTCTACATTATTGAGATTGTAAGAAGACATAAAACATCCATATAGTGTTAATAAAAAAGCCGAGGCAAAAATAATTCTTCGCATGATGTTGTCCGTTGATGTATTTTAATTGCTTTATAAGTTCTTTTTTTAAAAACTGCAATTATATTTTATAGCGCACACTTCAGGAGAAATTCCATGGTTAATGATGACGTTAAGCAACATGCCAAAGCAATAAAGAATATTAAGCATAGCGAAGTCTCTGAAGCTGAGAAGTTTATGGAGATAAGCGATAAAATCAACGAAGGCATGCTCGTAGAAGAGGTCCTTGATTATGCTTATGATAGCATGCGTTCTATAATAGAATACGACCGTATGTGTTTTGCTCTTGTCGACGACATGAAAATTGTACGAGCCATGTGGGCCAATAGTAATTATGATGAAATCAAACTCAACAAAGGATACGAAGCACCACTTGAAGGCAGTACGCTAGAAAAGCTCCTCGACAGCAAAGTACCAAGAATTATTAATAACCTTGAAGAGTATACAAAAGAACATCCCGGCTCTGAATCGACACAACTTATCATTGAAGAAGGAATAATGTCGAGCTTGACATGCCCTCTTGTAGCTTTGGGCAAACCCGTGGGCTTTCTCTTCTTCTCGAGTACGAAACCAGGAACATATCGTGATGCTCACGTTGAAATATTCATGCGCTTTGCTAAGCAGTTCTCGATGGTGGTGGAAAAAAGTATGCTGTATCAGAGCGAACTAGAAGCCAATGACCTGAAGAATAAATTCCTGGGGATAACAGCTCACGATTTAAGAAATCCCCTCGCTGTAGTGCAAGGATACCTCGAGTGTTTCCTCGACGGCATCGTCGGTGATGTGACAGAAGAGCAGCGCGATATCTTCGTTAAGATGTTCGAAGTCAGCAAAAGAATGCTTACAATGGTTAACAACCTCCTAGACATCAGCGCTATAGAGGCAGGGACGATAACGCTCGATAAAAAAGACGTCGATATTAAAGAGTACCTAGGAAATCTTCAAGAATATAACAACCTTATCGCGAAGAAGAAAGATATCGCTATAGAACTAAAACTCGATAGCCAGCTGAAAAATGCTAAACTCGACACAGACGCCATCAGCCAAGTGATAAATAACCTAGTTACCAACGCAATAAAATTCTCTACGAAGAATACAACGATAACAATAGAAGCAAAGAAAATCGGCGAAAAAATGCAAATAGCCGTTATCGACCAAGGACAGGGGATACCAGAAGATGAACAAGGCGGACTCTTCGGATATTTTAATAAGACGACAGTTAAAGCGACAAATAATGAGGCTGGAGCAGGACTAGGATTAGCTATCGTTAAAAAAATGGTAGAAGCCCACGGCGGTAAAGTTTCGATAGAAAGTAAAGTCGGCGAAGGCTCGACATTCTCCTTCGAAATACCGCTTTTCATTGAACAATGATCATTGAGCATTGATCAATGTAAAGGCTCCGTGGTAGAGAAATCCGGAGTGGTCCAAAACATGCCATTTTGGGGTAACAATTGATTCTACCATAGAGCTCATAAATAACTGATAGAAGAATTTCGGAATAGGATTTTTCACCACAGAGCCACAGAGAACACAGAGAGAAATGGGGCGGGCTAGGGGTTTCACCCCTAGAACCCCGAGAATTTTCTTTTTGGGGTTTGGGGGTCTGGGGGAGTATCACCCAGCCAGATTGTTTTCTTTCTCTGTGTCCTCCGTGCCTCTGTGGTAGAAAGTCCTATTCATTTCCGATAGGTTTTTCTATACGCTATACGCTATACGCTATTCCTATACGCTATAATAGATATTACTCGGAAAGCTTTTTAACGAGAGCTATAAGATCTTCGGCTTTGTAAGGCTTAGTAAGATAAGCGTCGGCACCGGACTCTATCCCCCAGAACTCGTCGCTTTCGGCAGCGCGCGAGGTCAATAATATTATCGGAATTCTTTTGTACTTGGCGTCGTCCTTAAGCATACGGCATAAATGAAAGCCATTAGGCGGTGGCATGTTGATGTCTAGGATGATAAGGTCGGGAGTGGATTTCTTAATGTTTTCAAAAGCCTCTTCACCGTCGTGAGCGACGATGACATCGTAGCCTTCTTTCGTTAGGCGCAGTTTGCCCATGTCCAACAGGTCTTGTTCATCGTCGGCTAATATTATCGTCTTTTTTTTAGACATGAAAGCTCCTGTTTTGAATTACGTCCTGATGTTACGCGGTAACCCCAGTCATTATTTATAGTTCACTATTTAATAAAGCTCTGAATACTGAGCCTCAATTTCTACCACGGAGGCACGGAGAACACGGAGAAATAGAACTGGTTGGGGGATTCTCCACCAAACCCCCGAAAGACATAAGAAAATCATTGGGGTTCTAGGGGTGAAACCCCTAGCCATTTTTTTCTTTAAACTTTTTTTCTCCGTGTCCTCCGTGCCTCCGTGGTAGAAAATCCTATTCCGAAATTCTGCTATTCTATACGCCTTACGCTATAATTATCTGTTATATATGTATCTCTAGCAAAAATCCAGTAGCGCGCAAGGTCAGTTACGTCGTAAGCTTCTTGATGAGCGCCAAAAGCTCTTCGGCGTTGTAAGGCTTAGTAAGATAAGCATCAGCGCCGGACTCTGCACCCCAGAATTTGTCGCTGTCGGTGTCTCCCGCCGTCAATAATACTACAGGGATGTTTTTGTACTTGGCGTCGTCTTTAAGCTGGCGACATACCTGTAAACCATTGGGCGGTGGCATGTTGACGTCGAGGATGACAAGGTCAGGAGAGCTCTTCTTAACGCTAGCGAGCGCCTCTTCACCATCGTGAGCAACGATGACATTATATCCCTTTTTCGTAAGACGGAATTGTACTACGTCTAAAACTCCCTGCTCATCGTCAGCTAATACTATTGTTTTTTTTGTGGGCATCGAGACTCTCTATAATGGGTTGTTATGTTATTAATAAGTTATTCTTATTGCCGATTTTTTTACAAGAGTATATAAAAACAATAATAGACATTTTTTTATAAGGAAGGCCGTTATGAGGAAAATATTAGGAGTAGCAACTTTATTATGCGTTCTCGTCATTTCAGGATGCTTATCAAAGGACGCAGTAGAGAAAAAACCTATAAAGATAGCAATAAGTGAATGGGCAGGAGATGCACACGCTGTTATCGCAAAAGAAAAAGGGTTCTTCGAAAAAAATAATGTCGATGTTGAGTTGATATTTATTAAAGAATATTCGGAATCACAAGAAAATTATATTAATGGCGAAACCGATGGAATTTTCGGCGTTTATAGCGATACAATATTGTATAACTTGGAAGGCATTGAAACGAAGGTCGTTTGTGCGTTAGATTATTCTGATACAGGAGATGTTATCATTGGAAACCCTGAACTTAATTCTTTGGCAGACTTGAAAGGAAAAAAAATCGGCATAGAAGGAGTTAATAGCTTCTCACATTTGTTTGTTTTGGCTTCTTTAAAAAAAGCAGGGATAGAAGAAAGCGAAGTGCAGTTTGAAGACATCCCAGCACATAAAGTTTTAGAAGCTTTAGAAGATGGGATAATATACGCAGGGCATACATGGGAGCCAACGAAATCGGCGGCATTGAAAAAAGGCTATAAAATATTAGGTATCGCAGGAGATGTCCCAGGAATTATAACAGATGTCTTGTCGTTTAGCACAGAAATCATCAATGAAAGACCTGATGATATCCGTGCCATAGTGAAAGCACTATTAGAAACATTGGAATACCTTGAAAATAGTCATTACGAAGACGTGCAGATAATGACTGATTATATGGGGATGAGCAAAGAAGAAATGGAAGAAGGCATTGATGGCATAAAAATGCTAGATATTGATGATAATATTAAGGCTTTTACAAAGACAGATGAGATAGATTCACTATATGGTTCAGGAAAGATTATAACGAAATTCTATTTTGAAAGAGGGCAGTTATCTTCCTATCCTGATTTTGACGAAATCCTGGAGCCGAAATTTGTTAAGTCCATAAAAAAAGAGAAGTAAAGATGAGATTTTCAACGAAAGTAACGCTTTTATTAGTAGTGTCAATGGTGGTATTCGGTAGCATTATAACGCTTTTCGTCTATAACTCAAACGTTAAGACATTAGAGAAAGAGGTGATCTCCCGACTCGAAGTAGATGTTCATAACACCATGAACAAAATCGATATGTTTCTGTATGAAAGATATTCTGATATACAAGTTATCCCTGGATGTTCTGATATTAAAACAAGGAATTCAGAACCTGAAAAAATCACAGAGAGATTGATAGAGTTTAGAAATATACACAAAACATATGCTTCACTGTCTTTTTTCAACCTAGAAAGAATACGTATTGCTGATACAGCAGGGATGCACTTAGGGAAAAAACATAAGTTAACTAAATATTGGAAAGATATTTACGAAGGAAAGATAAGTGCCGCTAGCGATGTAAGGATTGCAGAAGAATTACATACTCCAATACTTTATTTCGCCTCTCATGTTAAAGATGTAAAAGGAGAAAATTTTGGCGTCATTGTGGCAAGAGTTCCTGTTATAAGAATTTACGAAATAACAAAAGAAATCGAGAGAACCCGCGGCGGAGAGGGAAAAGTGGAAGTCGATCTCGTCGATAAAGACGGCATGCTATTGTATTCGAACTATAATAGAAAAGGGGTGTTAAAAGATAATTTGGCTGATGAGCTACAAAGCGTGGAAAGGTCGTTGGCAGGAGAAAAAAGCGGTAGCGCAAAATATACTAGGTTGGGGAAAGAAGAGACTATTTATGTGTTTGTACATGAACAAGGATATCTGGATTTCGAAGGCAACGATTGGACGTTAGTAGTGAATGTTCCAACGAAAACGGCTTTTGCTCCAGCCGTAGATCTGAGAAACAAAATAGTCGTTATCTTGATACCGATAATTGTCGTATTGATTTTAATATCACTGTTTTTTCTGAGGGTAATGTTAAAACCTATAGTTAAACTAAAGGATGCAGCAGTAGAAATCAGCAAAGGAAACCTCGATGTGAAAGTCGAGATTAAATCAAAGGATGAGATCGGAGAGCTGGCAGACTCCTTTAACACAATGTCTGTGAATTTGAAACAGGCAAACAATGAAATATTAGGACACAGCAAAGAGCTTGAAGAAAAAGTCACACAGCGCACAGAAGAGCTGAATTCCTCTAATAAAGAACTAACAGAAATAAACGAGAAAATGTACTACGCCAACAAAGACATAAAAGAAGCCGCAGAAAAGACGGCAGCAGCAGAAAAAGAAGCTGTAGAGGCAAAAGAGCTGGCAGAAAAAAAATCTGAAGCCTTTGAGAAGTTTAATAAGATGGCAGTAGGAAGAGAAGTTAGGATGAGAGAATTGAAACAGGAAATGAAAGAGCTAGAAGATAAAATTAAGGGCATGGAAAAGGATAACTGATATTACGCGCCAATAAAGTGAGATAAGTGTGTAATGTCAGTGATAAATAAAGAGGAAGATTATATGGGTAGAAAAATTTTAATTTTGGATGATAACGAAGAGATACGTAAGTTATTAGCTTTTAAACTAGGAAAAGAAGGATATGAAACAATAGAAGCCGACAGCGGAGAGAATGCTTTGGAGAAGCTTCGCAAAGAAAAGGTTGATTTAGCTCTTGTGGACACAATGCTCCCAGGAATTGATGGCTTCGAGGTGTGTAGGCAGATTAAAAAAGTAGAGAATATGCCAGTGAAAGTTATTATCTATACGGGCTTCGTAGACGCTGTAGATGCAGCAAAAGCAAAAGAAATGGGCGCCGATGATTATTGTGTGAAGACATATGAGTTTTCCTACATCTTAGAGGTTATCAACAAAGTGCTAGGTGACGAAAATAATAACTGATGTTACGCCACTAAAGCAAGATTAGCACGTAACAACAGTAAGAAGGAATAATATGAAAAATATCGAAGATATCATAGAAAATATGCCGGTATGCGTTACTGTCTTTGACATGGAAGGGAAGATAGTCTTTGTCAATAAAAGGGCATTAAAAAAACACGGATATAGCAAGGAAGAAGTCGTCGGCAATACGATGGAAGATACATTCCTTATAGAAGAAGATGTTCCAAAATATCGTGAAGCGATGCAAAGATTGTCTTCTGGTGAAGAGGTCGATAGCCAGGAGTATCGCCTTAGAGGTAAAGACGGGACAACACTAATAGAACTCGTTGGTTTTTCCCTTTTAAAAGATGATGATGACAATGATATTGTAGTAGCTACACATAAAGATATAAGCAATGGCAAAAAAAATGAACAGGATCTTGCAAAAGTAAGCGAAGAGCTGGAAAGCCAGATATGGGGCGCTAAGAAGACTAATGAATGTATAAAGGTTCTTTACAACGAGCTTGATGCGAAGAATAAAGAACTAGAAAAAGTTGACCAGCTGAAGTCACAGTTCGTTACAAACGTTTCTCACGAGCTTAGAAAGCCTCTTGCCGTAGTTAAAGAGTCTATGGATATCATCCTCGAAGGGGTCGCAGGGAAGATAAATCTTGAACAGAAAAAAATTCTGACGTCGGCGGTAGAGGCGATAGATCATCTTTTAAGGACGGTTACTGATATATTAGATGTCTCCAAGATAGAAGCTGGGACGATGGAGCTTAAAAAAGAAGAAATCGATATGGCTGCGATGGTAGAGAGCATAGTAAGTTTCCACAAAATCGAGGCTATTAAAAATAACGTCACCATAACAAAAGAGATTCATAAAGATATAGGAATGATATGGGGCGATAAAGACAAAATAAGAGAAGTGATAATAAACCTGTTAAACAACGCTATAAAGTTCACCCACAAAAAAGGTGATATAAAGATTGAACTTGTTGGGTCAAAGGAAGAGGTATGCATCAAAGTCACCGATAGCGGCAAAGGAATCTCTGAAGAAAAGAAAGAAAAAATATTAGATAAATTCGAAAGCGCCACCGATATGAATCAAGAAGGGATAGGACTAGGGCTTGCAATAGCAAAGGATATTGTTGAGCTGCATAAAGGTAAACTATGGGTTGAAAGAGCAGCAGAAAAAGGGAGTAAATTTATTTGTTGCATACCAAGAAATTGTCAAGAATGACATGCATATCGACACTCAGCGTTCAGCGCTCCTTCCCCGAACTCCGAACTTCGAACTCTGAACTTTCTACATATATGTGCTGCTGCAAAAAAGAGAGATGATTAAGAATAGTAATTAACTGGGTTTAAATAAGGCGCAAGATAGATGCTTTTTACTGAAGAAATGCAACAGAAGATAGGAGACTTCGTTACAGAAAGAACAGGCCTGTATTTTCGCGACTATCAGCTTAAGGGCCTTGAAGAAACGGTGATACGGCGCGCCGAAGCGCTAAGACTCCCCAGCATAAAAGAATATTATCGTCATATTACAACAAGCCAGAAGCACGAAGACGAGCTGCGCAACCTCCTTAATCTCTTAACGATAAACCACACGTATTTTTTTAGGAACGAGCCGCATTTTAAAGCGTTAAAAGAAGAGATCTTACCAAAACTTATCGCCAAAAAAATAAAACATCGCGATAAAAGCAGCAAAACAAAGCCAATATTACGGATATGGAGCGCAGGATGTTCTACAGGAGAAGAGCCGTATTCTATAGCTATAGTAATTAAGGAGATACTAAAAGACCGGGAAGATCTCGACGTAAAGATTTTAGCGACGGATGCCTCGACGGAAGCATTAAAGAAAGCGCGCCAAGGAATATATAGTGAAAACCATATGAAACTTATCGATAAGGATCTACGCGAAAAGTATTTCACTAAAGTCAAAGGCGATAGCAGGCATGTAATATATAAGATCTCCGACGAAATAAAAGATATGGTCGAATACTCGTACCTTAACTTAATGGAAGAAGGCTTCCCAAAAGATCTCGATATAATCTTCTGTCGTAATGTCGTCATATATTTCGAGCTTGAGACAACAGTAGAGGTGATGAATAAGTTTAATGATAGCCTGACAAAAGAAGGGTATATGATATCAGGGCATTCAGAGAGTCCACAATTCGTCACCGAAAGATTCGTCATGGAAGAATGCGCCGAAGCGATAGTATATAGGAAGGCAGAATATGCCGCTGCACACGCCATAAAAAAAGCACCGCCAAAGAAAAAAGAACCTATACAGCCGATAAAACAGAAGGTTTCTTCGATAATATATGATATCGCCAAAGCAGAAGTCGACGCCCGTAAAGATAAAAAAGCCTCCCCAGAAGATATAGAAAAACTCCTCGTCAAAGCAAAGATAGCGTCGTACAACAAAAAATATGGAGAGGCCTTCTATTTTATTGAAAGAGTTTATGAGCTCGACAAAGAAAATATCGACGCAAGATATCTCGAAGCAGAGATATATGCCAATAGAAGAAAATATGATGTCGCTAAAGATAAGCTACAGAAACTCTTAGCTGTCGACGCACTATTCGTGCCAGCATATTACCTGCTAGGATGTATCTTTGTAGAAGAGGGCGGAACGTCTCTAGCGAAAAAGAATATGAAGAAGGCTCTTTTCCTCGACGACAGGTTTTCCCTTGCGAATTTCGGGCTCGCCACTATATATAAACAAGAAGGGCATATTAAAAATGCAATGCGGGAGTTCAGAAATACTATTAAAACTATTATCAACGAAACACCAGAGACAGTGATAGCATACGGCAACGGCTTTAACGTAGCAACAATGCTGAGCACATGCAGGAACAATATAGAGAGATTAAAGTATGAATAAAGGCATAACAATGAAAGATTTAGTGGCTTTTACTGTCGCCGGCAAAGAATACGCCGTCGATATGTTGCACGTAATAAAAGTTGTGAAGAATGAAGATATCATTTCAGTGCCAGAGACCGCCGAATATGTCGAAGGCGTAATAAATTTCAATAACAAAGTCGTTCCTATCGTCAATATAAGAAAAAAACTGCTCCTTCAAGAAGATAATGTTGAAGACGTTAGATGTATAATAATAGTACAGGCACATGGAAGCCTTATAGGGCTTATCGTCGATACCATCACCGATATCATCTCCGTAGAAGATAACGATATCATGCCTCCCGACGAACTTCTAAAAGATGCCACATACCTCGTTGGCATGATAAAAAAAGAAGACGATATGATCCTTGTCATGGAAGCCGAAAAGCTCGTCGCCGAAGATAAGACAGCGATAGAATACGTGCGAGGAAAAGTCGAGATAAGAAAACATCCCGCAGAGAGTGAGGAATAATATCATGGGTGAAGAGGATAAAATAATATTAGAGGCTGACAATAACGATAACGCCGAAGACAGAAATAATATCGAGATGATGAGCGTCTTGTCGTTCGAACTGGAAGAAGGGAAATACGGTGTCAGAATAGAAGATGTTAAAGAAGTAGTGAAACTTCCTGAAATAACACGAGTACCAAATACACCGCAATTTATCGTCGGTGTAATAAATCTGCGAGGAGAGATCGTTACCGTCATCGATATGAGATATTTCTTCGGCGTCGGAGATCAAGAAGATAAAGAAAAAAAAGAAGGTAAAAGGGTGATTGTCACAGACGTCAACAAAGACCTTGTTGGTATACTTGTCGATAAAGTCGACGATACCATAGAAATAAACCCTGAGGATATACAGCAGCCGATAGCGACGCTTAAAGGCGATGCCATGGCTTTCACAAAAGGACAGGTGCAGGTCGGCGAAGACATCATAGCACTGCTGGACCTCGGGAAAGTTTTACATTGTAGAGAAATCACAAGTTTAGAAGAAGGGGGATAAGAAAATGAAGGGAATATTTTTTAAGAAGTTGAAGACAAAGCTTGTGGTGCTATTGCTATGCATCTCGCTGATCCCGCTCGTAGGTATGGGATGGTTTTCGTATAGCCAATTCCAAAAAACTATAGAAAAAGAGGCTTTTACTAAGCTTCAAGCTGCAGGGGAGTCGCGCGAAGCACATATCATCGATTATTTCGAGCATATGTTCTTAACTGTGAAGGCGATGTCGTTTAACGACGTCATAGAAAATATCGAAGATGCGATACGTATACAGGAAGAAATCGATGGGGAATATTCAGAGCTTACCTTCGATGAAATTTTTGTGATGAATAAAGAAGGTATGATAATAGCCTCTTCAGAGGAAGAGAATATTGGTATAGACAAAAATAAAGATTCATATTTTGTCGGCGCTATAGAAAATGATGTGTACCTTAAAGATGTATATAAGTCCTTGTCGACGGGTAATATAGGATTTGTTATCTCTGTGCCGATAAAGGACATTCATAGCAACGCTGTCTCGGGAGTCCTAGCTGTAAGAGTTTCTATAGAGGGTCTCAACATTATCACCAACGATAAAGTGGGGATGGGAGATACCGGAGAGATGTATATCATCAACGAAGATGATTATATGATTACAGCGTCGCGTTTCGAGAAAGGCGATAGCGTCATCCTGAATCAGAGAGTGTTTTCTAAGGGCGTCGTTGAGGCTCATAGTGTTTTAGAAAGCACCTTACTAGGTAAAGACTATCGTGACATCGCCGTCTTAGGATATTATTCTGCGAAAAATATCGAAGAAGCTATCGGAAAGAAATGGACTATCGTCGCCGAAATCGACGCTGCTGAAGCCTTCGCACCAGCAATAGCGCTAAGAAACGTTATGATCTTGATAGTAATTATCATGGCAGCAGTAGTAGCCGTCGTCGCTATGTTCATCGCAAAAAAAATCGCTACACCAGTATTACAAATATCAGGGCTTGCAGCAGAAGTGTCGCAAGGAGACCTTACAAAGAGCATAGCTGTAGAAAGCCATGACGAGATAGGCGCCCTTTCGAAGAGCTTCACAGCGATGGTCGACGACCTTAACAATATCATATCTCAGATACAAAAAGGTTCTAGCGAGATAGCAGCTTCTAGCGCAGAGATACTGTCGTCGAGCCAGCAGCAAGTCGCCAACGCCAACGAACAGGCCGCTGCAATAAACCAGACAGCATCTTCTACTCAGGAAATGATGACTAGCGCCGAACAGGTAGGAGAGAACATCGCCGAAGTCGCTAAATCAGCAACACATGCTATGGAAGGGATGGCAAAAATCAAAGAAGCGATAAGCAAGACCGGCGTTATTGTAACGTCCCTTAACGAGAAATCACAGAAAATCGGACAGATAACTGATGTTATCAACGAAGTCACAAACCAGACTAACCTCCTCGCAGTAAACGCCGCGATAGAAGCGAAGCGTGCAGGAGAATATGGCCTAGGATTTACAGCCGTCGCTGACGAGATAAGGAAACTATCAGATTCTACGGCGAAGTCGACGAAAGATATAACAGCGTTAATAGAGATAATACAACATGAGATGAGTAACGCTATAATATCGATGGAAGAGAGCGCAAACAGCGTAGAAGAAGAAGAACGCGTCGCAGAAGAAACCGCGGCAAGGACTAAAGAGATTTCTATGAGCTCTAATCAGCAGATAAGCACCTCCAACCAGATATCTGAGGCGATGAATGAAATAAACGCCGCCATGTCACAGATAACACAAGGAGCGCAAGAGTCGACGACAGCAGCACAGGCGATGGCAGAACTCGGCGAAGCGCTTAAAAAGATGGTAGACAAATTCACAGTGAAAGAAGAAGTGTAGAGATCCTGTGACAAAAGAACGCACTGGCGGCAGATGTTGCCGCCAGCGCTAATCCATCATCAACATAAGGAAGGCGGAAATATGACTATTGATAAGTCGAAGTTTATCGCAAGCTTCAAAGAAGAGACTAAGGAGCATATCCTCAAGATAAACGAGGGACTTCTTGCACTAGAAAAAGATAATAAAGATAAGGACGTCCTAGAAGCTTTGATGCGCGAAGCGCATACTATAAAAGGCTCTGCTACGATGATGGGCTTCGAAGATATCGTAGAGATAACACATAGGATGGAAGAAGGCTTTGAAAAAGCCCTGAAACAACAGCTCGTTATAGAGGAAAAGCATTTCGATGTCTTGTTCGAAAGTATCGATGCCGTGGAAGCGTTGATAGAAGATAAGAAAGGAAAAATAGACGTTGAAGACCTATGTAAAAGAGGCGACGAAATATTCTTCGGAAAAGAGAATGAAAAAGTAGAAGATAATGCTGCAGAAGAAGAAACATCAGAAGACAAGAAAACAACCTACAAAAAAACATCAAAAGATACAGAAGAGAGCCTGCGTGTAGGGTTAGAAAAGCTCGACAACCTGATGAATCTAGCAGGGACACTACACGTCGCGAAGATAGGCATGAAAGATGTCGTTAAAGGGATAATAGAAGAGTCAGAGGCAACAAAAAGCCTGGGAGAGTCCTTCGTAGGGATGATTAAAGAGCTTAAAACCTTAGACGAGAATATGGACTTCATCATAGCAACGTTACAGCGTGAAGTGATGAACCTTAGGATGGTGCCAATATCGAAACTTTTCAAGATATTCCCGAGAGCTATGCGTGACCTCTCACGAGAAAGAGGGAAAGATATAGACCTTGAGATACAAGGAGAAGATACATTCCTTGATAAGAATATTGTAGATGCCATGAAAGATCCACTGCTGCATATCCTAAGGAACGCCGTCGACCACGGAATAGAAAAAACCGAAGACCGCAAAGAAAAAGGAAAAGACGCCACAGGGAAGATAATACTTAAAGCATACCAGAAAGCACAGAACGTTGTAATAGAAGTCTCCGACGACGGCAGCGGCATCGATATAGAAAAAATTAAGAAATATGCCGTAGATAAAAATATCGTCACAAAAGAAGACGCCGAAAATATGAGCGAACAGCAGCTTTATCAGCTGCTATTCCTTTCAGGGTTCACCACCGAAGACGAAGTTGATGATGTCTCAGGGCGTGGTGTCGGCATGGACGTCGTTTATAATATCGTGAAAAATCTAAAAGGCAGTATAGAGATATCTTCTGTGCCAGAAAAAGGGACGACTTTCATAATAAAACTTCCGATAACACTAGCAATAACAGAGAGCCTTATCGTAGAGGTCGGAAGTGAAGTTTTTGCCGTCCCCGTCGATGACATCGTAGAAACTGTACGTGTCGCCGTCGAAGATATCAACGCCGTAGAAACAAAAAAAGCGATAACACGTAACGGAGAGATAATCCCTCTTGTAAATATAAAAGATGTCTTCGGTATAGCAAGGAAAGGGATATCAGAAGAAAAACATATCGTCGTAGTAATAGTACAATGCTCAGGGCGTAAAATCGGGGTGCAGGTCGATGCTATATCACGCTGCCAGGATATTATCAGCAAGCCACTAGGAAGAATCCTAGGGAATATAGAAAATATCGCAGGAGGAAGTATCCTCGGCGATGGGAAAGTGATACTTATCATCGATGTTCCTTCGATAATAAACTTCACAGAAAGCGGTGTCATAAAGAATATCGTACAAGCACCAACAGTTAAAGCAGCTAAAAGGACAAAAAACAAAAAGAAGACAATACTTCTAGCAGAAGATGCTATCAGCACCGCCATGCTAGAGAAGAACATCCTAGAATCCGCAGGGTTCTCCGTTGTCATAGCCTCCGATGGCGAAGAAGCTTTCAAGATAGCACACCAGGAAAGATTCGACCTCGTTATAACAGATGTCCTTATGCCTAAGATGAACGGCTTCGAGCTTACCGAGAAGCTAAAAAATGATAAGGTCTATAAAGATATTCCTATAATAATAGTGACGACACGGGCAAAAGATGCCGACAAAAGACGAGGACTGGAAGCAGGAGCAGAAGCGTATATCCTTAAAAGCGAGTTCACCTCCGACGCTCTCCTAAACACTATAGAGAGACTTATCGGGTAAATAAAAAAAATATACAGGAAAAACATGGATAAAAAGATAAAAGTTCTAGTGGTAGACGACTCTGCATTAGTGCGTGGGATGCTTACAGAGATCCTTAACACTTCAGGAGATATTGAAGTTGTCGATACAGCGAAAAATGGCGAAGAAGGCGTTAAAAAAGCCCTGTCGCTTAAACCCGATGTCATCACTATGGATATCACCATGCCAATAATGGGAGGCTTCGAAGCAATAGAACGGATAATGCAAGAATTTCCAATACCAATAATAGCAGTAAGCGGTATGGAAGCAAAAACTATTATGAAGGCACTAGACGTAGGGGCAATGGACTTCATCTCAGTAAAACAAGATGTCGAAGACCTCGGAAAGGAACTCGTCGAGAAGATAAAAGTCGCTTCGAAGGTCAAGCCCTTAAAAAGGATGAAGAAATACGCTATAAATAAAGGACCACAGAAAAAGAAAAGTAGCGCAACAAAAGTTGTCGTTATTGGAATATCAACAGGAGGCCCACAGACGCTAGAATTCTTTCTGTCAAAATTCCCCGAAGATTTCCCCATAGGGTTCGTCGTAGCACAGCATATGACCGAAGGCTTTATAAAAGGCTTCGCAGAATGGCTAGGCACCAAAACAGCACTTAACGTAAAAGTCGCTGAAGAAGGTGACATCGTAGCACAAGGTACGATATTAATCGCTCCCGATGATAGCGATATGGAGATAGGAGAAGGCGGAATAATAACCTGTGTAAAAGGAGAACGAGACTACGGCATGTCTTTGATAGACACCATGATGAAATCTGCAGCAAAAGAGTATGGCGAAAATACCGTAGGCGTAATAATGACAGGGATGGGACGCGACGGCGTAGAAGGCATGCAAGAAATAAAAGCCGCTGGAGGGATTACTATAGCACAAGATGAACAGTCTTCGGCAATATTCGGGATGAACGCAGAGGCAATAAAGACAGGGTGTATAGACGTCGTCGTTAGCCTAGAAAATATCTACCAAGAGATAATAAAGGCGACGCAAGGAAAAAAACGGCAGAAAAAGAAAGTTCTTATCATAGAAGATAGCCCCACCGTACTAGAAATGATGGCAGCAGCATTCGAAGGCGAAGGCTATGATGTCACTATGGCAGAGACAGGAGAAGAAGGCCTTGAAAAGCTCAAAGATCATGATCTTATGATTGTCGACACAATCTTGCCAGGAATCGATGGCTTCGAGGTATGTAGAAATGTTAAGAAAGAAAAAGGCCTCGCTAAACCAAAAGTCTTGGTGGTTACAGGGAATATCGATGCATTCGATGCAAAAAAAGCTCGAGATGCTGGCGCCGACGACTACGTCGTTAAAACGTCAGACTTCGAACACCTCATTGAAGTAGCTGAGAAGCTGCTATAATAAAATAGGATGAAAATAAGATGACAGAAAATATAGAAGATCTTAAAAAAAAACTCGCCGAGAATGAATGGGATTTACAGAAAACTAACGAAGAAATGAAAATCCTATACAAGGAAGTCGAGAAAAAAAACGAAGCACTTAAAAGATTCGACGAGCTGAAATCACAGTTCGTAGCAAATGTCTCACACGAATTCAGAAACCCTCTATTCGTTATAAGGGAGTCCATAGCGACAATATTAGAAGATTTCAGCGAGAAAATCTCCGAAGAAGGAAAAGCATTTCTGAAGTCGGGGAAACGTTCTGCAGAACGACTTATAAGGATGGTTAACGACCTGCTCGATATCGCAAAAATAGAGTCTGGGAAGATGAAGCTTAATAAAGAAAATATTGATGTCAAGGCGCTTATAGAAGAGACCATGGTCCTCTATAAAAAAGAGTGCGCCAAGAAAAACATCGACATAGACGCCGATCTAGATATAAAAGGATGCACCGCCAATGTCGATAAAGACAAATTCGAAGAAATCATAATAAATCTACTTAGCAACGCCGTAAAATTCACGCCAAAAGGTGGAGAAATTCACGTCTCATTAGAATGTCGAGAAGAAGATGTTTGTATAAAAGTTTCTGATACAGGGATAGAGATCCCCGATGATAAGAGGAAGAAAATATTCGATAAGTTCGAACGTATAACAGAAGGGAGGCAAGAAGGTACTGGGCTTGGACTGCCAATAACACGCGATATCGTAGAACTCCACGGCGGAAAAGTGTGGGTTGAAAGTCCAGAAGGAAAAGGAAATACCTTCATAGTAATAATCCCTCGGAATGGCGACAGTAATTAACGTCAGTAAGTAAGCAAGGAAAGAAAGCTCGCAACCAAGGATATGGAAAGATGACAGACAAAGAAAAAGAACAGAGAAACGAGTGGGACGAAACCTTCGACGCTATCGCCGACCTAGTATTTATACAGGACAAAGATTTCACCATAACAAAAGCAAATAAAGCCCTATGCGATGCTCTTAAGGTTAAAAAAGAAGATATCGTCGGAAAAAAATGCTACGAAGTCCTCCACAACAGGGGCGAACCTTGGGGAAATTGCCCGTTTAAACAGACGAAAGAGGACGGAAAGGCTCATATCGAAGAGGTCGACGATCCAAATATTGGCATACCGCTCTCTGTTACAACGTCACCAATCTTTGACGAAAAAGGCGAGGTCGCCGGCTCAATACATATAGCACGAAACATCTCAGAGGCAAAAGATGCCGAAAAAGAAATAAAAAAGAAAGTCCAAGACTTGGAGAGCTTCCAAAAAGTCGCCGTTGGTAGAGAACAAGATATGATTAAGATGAAGAAATATATCAAAGAGCTAGAAGAGAAATTAGGAGAGGAAAAGTGAAAGGTGAACCTAAGATAGGGATAAGACGTAAAATTATAACGCTTGTTTTTACCGTTACTCTTACCGTTATAGCAATAGGAATAGGGCTAGGATATTACGCTGCAACGAATCTGATGAGAAAAAGTGCAGAAGAAGCCTTTAAAGAGTCGTCTACACAGCTTGCAGAGACTATGAGTAAAATCGTCTCCGAGGAAATCGAAGATATAAAAATATATTCCGACAGGTCCTTATGGGAAGATGATCTTGTAGAAGCCAATGAAAAATACAAGACAATAAACCCTGAAGATATAAAAAGAGCTTTCCTGGAGAAAGATAAAATATGGAAAGAAAATTCAAGCGAAAGCCCTTTGGTGAAAAAAACTCAAGAAAGCCGCTCAGGAGAAAAACTTAAAAGCATAGCAAGAAACGACAACGCTGTAGAAGAGATATTCATAACAGACAAAAAAGGAGGGTTGGTAGCCGCTTCGAATAAAACGTCGGACTTCTATCAGGCCGATGAAAGATGGTGGCAGGAAGCCTATAGCGAAGGAGAAGGAAAGATTTTCGTCGAAGATCTTGAATATGACGAGTCGGCAGGGACATTAGGAATGTCAATTTCTGTTCCAATATATGGTGAGGAAAAGGAGGTAATTGGTGTATGTAAAGCCATTGTAAACGTAGATCGTTTCTTGACGATGCTGAAGAAATTTAAAAGAGGAGAGACTGGCAGCGCAACATTGATTGGGAAAGACGGTTATATAGTATACCATCATGATATGGAGCCTTATACTATAAAAATTCACGACGAAAAATTCCTTAAACTATCAGATGGTATTAAGAAAAGTGATGATATAAAAGAAGAACTTTTTGGGGCAAAAAAAAATATAATCATAGTAGGCGCGGAAGTCCGTAATCCTTTCTTATTAAAAGAAGGGATATCATGGAAAATCTTTGTCGGGCAGAGTGAAAAAGATGTGTTCGCCGCAGTAAACAGGCTTATTATACAAGGAATTTTGCTCACTCCGATTTTGATTATAGTAATGGTAATTTTGGCATTGGTTTTCAGCAAAAAACTCGTCGCTCCTATACAGAAACTTCGTGATGCCACGGAAAGAATCGGTAAAGGCGACTTCAGCAAGATAATAGAGATAAAAACCGGCGACGAGATAGAACAGTTTTCCGACGCCTTCAATAAGATGGTTTCAGAGATAAAACATAATCAGAAAGAAAGCAGGGAAGCAAAAGAATATTCTGAAAATATAGTGTCTTCGATGCACGATGCGTTGCTTGTTATCGACATCGATGGGGCACTCGAGACCGTCAATGAATATACAGAGGAGCTGTTGGGATATACAGAAAAAGAACTTATCGGCGAGCATATGGAGATGTTCTGCGACGATGAAGCTTTCAGAGAAGAGAACTTCAGTAAGCTAATACAAGAAGGTCGCTCACGACAATTCGATACTATATGTAAAACAAAAGAGGGAGAAAGTATACCTGTTAATTTTAGCCTTTCTTTGATGATAGATGATGAGGGCGCGCTCAAAGGCGTGGTATGTGTTGCCCGCGATATGAGGCAAAAGTTGTCGATGATTTCTGAATTGGAAGAGTCCAAGAAAGAATTAGAGGGTTTCTCGAAAACATTGGAGGATAAAGTCAAGGAGAGGACGGATGAATTACAGCAATCGCAGGAAGCAGCTCTTAACATAATGGAGGACATGCAGGAAGCGAAGAGCGAGATTGAGAAAACGAACGAAGAACTTAGCGTTGCGAAAACTGAAATCGAAAGCTTCTCCAAAGGCCTCGAAGAAAAAGTCAAAGAGAGGACGGCAGAACTAACAACTCTTTCTGAGATTTCTAGCGCCATCGCATACACATCGGATTATCAGGAATTGATGAAATTGATAATGGAGTCTTTGCTGAAAATCGTGGATTATGATGTCTGTGCCGCTCTTTTGTTCGACGAGAACACGGCAAATATCACCGTAAAATCAGCGTATTCAGAAGGCGATGACTTCGTCACACAGGTCAAAGATGGCCTTATCTATTCAACTTCTTTGTCCACAGAAGAGAACATCAGCGACAAAGATACGAGCGTTTCCATTATACCCTCAGATCCCGATGCAGAACCGGAAGAAGATAGGAAGTTCGATATTCTGCGGTCTTCATTCAACGCACCTTTTAGCGTCGGCGGTAATGTCATAGGGATGATGAACGTGTCGAGCTGTAAAGATGAGGCTTTTGGCGAAGAAGATATAAAGATAATACATACCATGGCAAATCAGGTTTCTAATGCTATCCACCACTTGAGATTATTGGCTACTGCAGAGAAAACAAAGATGGAATCCATAGTCGAGAGCATGGTAGACGGTGTCATCATGCTTGACGAACGAAATAACCCTGTAATATTAAATCCGCGAGCACGGACGTTGTTGGGTCTCAATGCCGATGCTGAGGTTAGCGGAAAAGAATTCAGAGATATATTGAAAAAACTAAGCCTTGATAAGGAGCTTGCCGAGACGCTGAAGGCGAAAAAAGTTACCACGAAAGAAGTCGTTGATGAAGATGAAAGGACACTGTACTGCAATATAACGCCGGTAAAAGATGTCGATAAGAACATCATAGGAACTATGATAATCTTACGGGATATCAGCGAGAGGAAAAAGCTGAGGACACAGTTTCAATATGCGCAAAAAATGGAAAGCTTCGGTATGCTGGCAGGAGGCATCGCACACGATTTCAATAACCTGCTGACAGGTATTATGGGTAATGTCGATGCCGTGTTGATGGACGTCCCAAAGGATTCCAAGACGTATCAGTATGTCAAAGATATAGAGTCTGCAGGCGATAGGGCAACAGGGCTTTGCAGGCAGATGCTAGCATATTCGGGAGGTAGCGAGATAGAGACAACAATCTTCAGCCTCAGCGATGTTCTGAACGATATGGCGCAGCTGATGTCGGCCTCGATATCAAAGAAAATCGAGATTAGGAAGGAATTTGCCGCAGAAATACCAAACATCGAAGCCGATATCACACAGATCAGACAAATTATTATGAACCTCATTATCAATGCCGCCGAGATAATCGGCGACAAAACAGGCGTCATAACAATTTCAACGGGAGTCGCTGAGTGTGATGAGCATTGTTTCGACGACGATTCCTTTAGCGGGAAGCCAAAAGCTGGCACCTATGTGTATTATAAGATAACCGATACCGGCGGAGGGATGTCGGACGATACTATAAAAAAAGTCTTCGACCCTTTCTTCAGCACGAAGTTCACAGGAAGAGGTCTGGGGCTTGCTGCCGTATTGGGGATCGTCAATAGCCATAAAGGCAGCATCCGTATTAAGAGCGAGATAGGGAAAGGGACAACGTTTACCTGCCTATTCCCGATGAGCACAAAAAAAGTGGCGATACAGCATGGAGATGAAGATGGCGACGACTTAAAGGACTGGAAAGGTAGCGGAACAATATTACTCATCGACGACGAAATACTTGCACGTACCGTTGGAAAGCGCCTTCTGGAGAAGGCAGGATTTGACGTCCTCGTGGCCTCCGATGGCCCTCAAGGTATAGACATTTTCCGTGAGAATAAAGATGAGATCTCCGCAGTCCTCCTTGACTTCGTCATGCCGAAGATGAACGGCGAAGAGGTGTTCCATGAGCTGAGCGATATTGAAAAAGATGTGAAGGTTATAATCTGTAGCGGATATAACGAACAGGAAGCTGTCAGTAATTTAAAGGCGGTGGGCTTAGCAGGATTTATTCAAAAACCATACCGCAATAAAGAGCTTATGACTAAGCTGCGAGCATTATTAACATAGACCATAAATAATATGAAAAGCATACAAAAAAAAAGGAGGTTGTCGTTTTTCTATGCGCTATTAATACCAATATGCTTATCTTTTATTGCTGTGCCACACCAAAGTTTTTCCGCAGAAGAACCCGCGTCTTTTACAGTAGCGTGGACGACAGCTTCACCAATAATGGCAAAGACAGGAGAAAGCATCTCTGTACAATACCTCGTCACCAACACATCGGATAATGAGATGACACTGTCGAGCGAGGTTGTTCTTCCAGAAAAGTGGTCTCTTGTCTTCGGCATGAAAAAACCGATGACTCTCAAGCCTGGAGAATCGAAGCTCAATATGGCCATAGTGAAATCGAACGGCATGGCAGCTGCCGGCGAATACAGCATACAGTGTGTCGTCAAAGACGAAAATACCCCATATACACAGGTGAGCAAAGAAATATCCGTTGTGATCGAAGAGTTCGTGAACATAACAGGAAGCGTCGAAGTCAAACCTGAAATCATCATCGCCGGAGAAACATATTCCATAGAATATAACGTGTATAACCAGGGGAATTTCCCCGTTGATCTTATGATGAGTGTCGCTTCAACGCCACAGATGCCTATCAAGATAACACCCGAGGAGTTTTCTATCTTACCAGGCTCTTCAACGTCGGTGAAAATAACATGTAACACCGACGTCTCTCTAAAAAAACAGGCGACTCAAAAAATTACCCTTATCGCGAGCTCGAAAAAAGACGACACCATTTTAGCACGCATACCTACGTCGGTGATGCTTATCCCTTCTCCCGAGGCATATGAGGGATATTTCCTTAGCATACCGTCGGAATTTAAGATCTCTTACAAAGAGCAGAATTCAAAAAGAGAACTCATGGTAGATATAAAGGGAGAGGGGACCATCAATAAAGAAAAAAATAGCCGAGTGGAATATATGTTTCATCGCCCTTATTATCAAGAGCCTGACTTAAAAAAGCCTAATAATGACTTAAGGCTGTATGCCAACTATTATCAAGATTCAGGGTCGTTACAGCTTGGCGATAATTCCTACACTCTTTCAAGGCTGACGGAAAATGGACGATATGGTCGTGGAATGAAGAGCATCGTGAGTAATGATATCGTGTCACTTGAAGCTTTCTACGTGCAAAATCATCCCGATAGTGAGAGGCCAGAACAGGGAAAGGGGGTGAAAATCGCCGTAGCACCACATGAATATGTTGAGGTGGGATGTAATCTCTTCGATACAAAACAATTGTTCACGCCAGATGTCTACGGCGGGATAACATATACCGTTGACGTACAGATGAAAAATGTTAAAAACCATAAAATTTATACCGAATATGGAAAAAGTGTCCGTAGGGGCTATGCGGAAACACATTCCGCATATTGCATGTTTTATGACGGAAAAGACGACCATGGGCGTTACTTTTCTCTAGGGAAACTGCGTGCTTCACCATCTTATATAAGCTCATATAACGACAGGGATATGCTAACATGCTCTTTTTCTACTCCACTTGGAACATATACGAGAGCTAACGTCGCCGCAAGCAAAACAAAAAGCAATCTTCATAAAGATCTTGAAAAAACTTCGGCGAGCTCTAGAACAAACTATAGCTCGAGAATATCACATAAATATAGTAGTGGCATACAAGCATCCCTTGCATATCGCTTCCAAAAATATATCGACCTTCTCGATGCAGAGACGTCGAATAACAGAGAGCAATGGGGGCAACTTACATTAAATGTTCCAACCTCTTCAGATAGTATGATGCTTTCTGCGGAACGCGGCACGTATCATGACGTCGCCGATAATAGCTATAAAAAAGATTTGCAACGCTATTTGATTTCATGGAACTTCAAAATAAGCGATAGCTATTCGGCTAATGCCGTATATATGGCGGGACATCAAAACTTTGATGCGATAATACCGCTATGGTCGCGAGAGAAGATTATATCAGGCTCTTGGAGAATAAAAAATAAAAGCGCCACATATATTAATCTTGCTATGAGATATAGACACAGAATGACCGGCAACGACAGAAAAAGTGAAAGAGTGCGCTTAGATTTCATCGCCCGCAAGCGAAAGGCATACACCTTCAGAACGAGCCTGGCCTTCTGGAGGTCTACGACAAGAGGAGTGATTGATAGGGATACCAGGCTGTCTCTTTCATATGCCGTTCCTTTTGGACTGCGATATGGTAGAGATCCTAAAAAAGCCTCATTGAAAGGCACCGCATTCCAACAGCAACAAAAAGAGAGGAAATTTATCGAGGGATTGCTGTTAAAAATGGAAGATAGGGTGACAAGAACTGATAGTCAAGGAGAATATTTTTTCAAAGGTGTCGACGCAGGGAAGCATAAAATGTATATTGAGCGCGAGCCTGATAAACTCGTTGCCACATTGCCTGAGCCTATAGAAATTAATCTTCCAGGAAAAGAAACTATAACGAAAGATATTCCTTTTGTTGTAGGAGCGCGATTAAAAGGATCGGTAATACAATATAAGTGGAGCGAACCCAAAACACCGATTGATGTTCCGAAAGACCTTGAACGTGAAAGGGTTGTTCCTAATGCCATAATACTTCTCATCTCAGAAGATGCACAACAGACGGTAAGGACAATCACTAATAGTGCCGGAGAGTTTGATATTTTAAAGATCCTTCCAGGAAAATGGACGATTACTGTTATGGTTTCTGATTTGCCAAATAAATATAAGGTAGAACAAGAAAAATATGCGGTAGAACTTTTATCCGATGATGACAAGGAGCTGGACATTCGCATACTTCCTCCGCCACCAAAAAAAATAAAGTTTCTTGAAAAAGGAAAATTTTGATATAGAAAGGTGTATAAAATAATAAATTTGAATATATATATGAATATGTATAAAGTGAAATTAAAGTTTAGGATGATACAGAAAGGTTGTGTTTTTTTATTGTATATGTTTTTTTGTTTGGCATCGGCAACTGCTGAAGGGGCCCTTACAATGTCAGGGTCAGGGACAAGTTGGATTTTGACACTCTCGCAAGCAGACTTTGATATGGATGTTGGATTTACATCTGTTTTCGAAAATGATGCGGATCTAAGTTTGAGTATTTCAGGGGCAAATAAAAAAGCATGGAAGGTTACCGTTCTTCAAAGAGATGACTTGCCTGAAGGATTTATATTGTCTGTTAAACGTATTGATGATGGGCAAGCAGGTTTGTCAGGAGGCTTGTCGTATACTGTAATCGAAAAGAATGAAGGCGATTTTTTTTATGGCACGGCAAAGATAGATGCTGCTGATGTTTATGGGCAATATAAGCTTGAAGGGTGGTCAGAAAATACCTTGCCAGGAACTTATAGCCTTAATGTTATTAATAAAGTAAAAAAAAGATAGGCTTTTTAGAAAGAGAGAAGGAGACAAATGAATAAAAAAATAGTATTTGCTTTTATGACAATGGCATCATGCTTATTAGGAAATTTGTATGGAGACATTGTAATAGACGGCGTTTTAACACACGATTATTCGGTAGATATCGGCACTAAAAGCTATGGTTCTATAACGGTGTCTAATAAAGGTGACAAAAGTGCCGGCTTTAAAATCTATCTTAATGATTTTCATGACAGCGGATTGTCGACGTTTAGCGGTCCTCCAGGTAGCGCACCACGTTCTAACGCTAACTGGATCACATTAGAATCTCCGGAGTTCGTAACATTGCAGCCTGAGGAGTCGAAGAAAATATTATATAGCGTCGACGTACCAAGAGATAACTCTTTGTTTGGAACTTATTGGTGTGTGGCTATGGTCGAGCCTGTGACAGAAAATATTATCACTACCAACAAAGGTTTTAGCATAACCCCTGTAATACGATATGCGATAAGAGTGATAGCGACAATTAGAGGTACTGGTGAAGCCATTATTGAAATCGGCGACAAGAAAATTGTAGATTCAGAGGAAGAGCTGTTAATTAAGATAGCAGTAAATAATAAAGGCTCAAAGGTTTTCAAGGCTCCAGCGTCTTTTCAGATGTTCTCTTCTACAGGAGAAAAAATCATCGACGAGAAAGGCCGAGAAAGAAGAATCTTTCCTGATGAGTCGATAGAACTTGTATACACGATACCTAAAGAAACACCGCAAGGAGAATATCAAATACTTCTTTTCCTCGAGGGCGAAGATGACATTTTGGCGGCACAGTATGATCTTACTGTCCCAGGATCTGAAGATAAGATGGAAACAATTAAGAATCAAGGAAAATAACTATGAAGGTTATGAAAAAAATTGTAACGCTAGCAAGTGTTGGTTTTGTCATTATAATATCAACACTATACGCCGAAACGCAAACCATTAACTTTACTATCCCACAATTGTTGCTGTTTACTATAGAAGGAGGGTCCGTTACACTCGATATTTCTAGCGAACTTGATATAGCAGGAGGAGGATCGGCAGTGTCAGTGTCGGACGATACTACCAATTACAATTTCTTTCTTATGGGGCAGCCAGGAACGGCTAAAATTACCGCAGAACTTAGTGCTAATATGCCGGTAGGAACGACGCTTAGCGCAACAATGGATACAGATGGAACCGTTAAGGGCTCTCCATCACCATCTTCTCAGGGAGAAAAAATATTGTCTATTACGCCATTAAACCTTGTGACGAGTATTAATAATGGAGCAGTATTCGCATCGACGCTAACCTATCAATTCGGTTATGACCCCGCAACGGCAGACCTTAGCGCTACATCAATACCAAGTGTAATAGTAACGTATACTATATCGGCTGAGTAAGACAAATATTGTAGAGAAAAAATAGTGCGTATGATAGCCAAAAACAAGGCATAGAAAATATGAAAAAAAAATGCGGGCGCTTACTGCTTTTTCTTCTTATGGTTTTTATGGTTTCCTTGGAAGCAGCGCCAAAGGACAGAGAAGTAACGCATACTATTACAATATCGGTTCCCTCTTTAGCAATATTGCGCCTTGAATTTCCAACGGTGCTCATGGAGTTTAATACGTTGCCGACAGAGCCCGTTGATGAAGATATTATTGGAGAGGGTGATACGACATTTAGTTTCGTGTCTAATGAGAGCAATAAAAAGATCGTGGCGAGCATCGCACAGCCTATTCAGGATTCATATATATATCTTGAAGCGGCTTTTACTGTCGATGGCCAAGGACAGGGAGAAGCGACATCTTTAGGATGGCATACGATTTCAACGACTCCTGTAACATTAGTAGATGATATTTCACAGGCGTATTATAAAAATAATACGATACAGTATCGATTGCATGTTGGCCTCGGAGCAACAGCGCTGCAGGGAGATATCGAGATGAATATAGAGCTTGTTGACCAGTAAGTTTATAATAGAAAAATGTAAAATTAAATAAAGAGAAGTGAAAATGGAAAATAGAAAAAAAAATATAGTTGTTGTTCTGTTCTTTGGCTTGATATTTTCGGGCGCAATTTTTTACCTGCTAGGAATGACAGGACAACGAGGTGTTACTCAACGCTTTGGGGACGCGTCGGAAAAAACAGCGACCCTTATCGAAAATAAGATCAACGAAGAGCTTATTTTCTTTAAGAGAACGACGGCGTTCTTCAGCGATTTTGATTCTATATATGAGGTAGATCATAAAAAGTTCATCGATTTTGCATATAAAGCTCTAGGAGTTCAGCCTGTATTATTGGCAGTAGAGTGGGCGCCACGAGTTTTACGAGAGCAACGCGTTCAGTTTGAGAAAAAAGCGCGAGAACTTTCTCCAGGATTTTCCATCGTAGTAAAAGAAGCTGACGGACGCTCGATACCCGTCGCTGATCAGGACGAATATTACCCCATTTATTTTATAGAGCCTTTGAAAGGACACGAGGCAGCTGTCGGCTTCGATATAGCCTCCGATAAGGAGCGTATGATGATAATGCAAAAAACTGCTGATGAGAATCGTGCTATTATCAGCGCTCCTATCGACATCGTCTACAAAAATGATAAACAACAAGGCTTCTTGGCATACCTTCCTGTATACAAGCAGGGCAGGGTTTTTGGTATGGCGCGTGATCGTCGCGAAGCCATCCAGGGCTTTCTGCTAGGGTTCTTCCGCTCTGCAGACCTCATCTATAATATTAAGTCGATAAAAAGCAACCATCTGGAGATAGCGATAGCGGATGTCACAGAATCCGACAACCCACAGCATCTATATAGTTCAATAAAAATCTCCGATGAGAAAAAAATGACGTATGTCGACGTCCGTACAATAGGGGCGCGTTCCTGGCAGATAACATGTGTCGCCGAAGATGGATATTATGTCTTGAGTTATGGCATTCTTGCTTTCGTAGTTTTATTCATCAGCATAATCTTAACCTTGGCATATGCGTTCTCTATGTGGCACGAAGCATCAAAGAGTAAGGTCGCCGTAGATGAGATGCTCGTGCATAAAGGAAATGTTGAGAAACTTCAGAAAGAGAACGAGAAGATAGTGCTAGCAGGGAATGAATTCTTTGATACCATAAGCTATAAAATGCGCATTCCACTGACGAGTATCGTCGGTAATGTCGAGCTGTTGTTGGAAAGCACAATAGACGAAGAACAAAAGAAAGAAGTACAACAAATAATGCGTTCTGCTGAGTCGCTGCTTGGCGTCGCCAATGATGTCTTTGATATCGCCAACATAGAAACAGAACAAGTTGAATTGGCAATAGACTATTTCAACCTTGAGGAAATGATTAAGAATTTATTGTCTACAACGGTGCTAACGACGCGTAAAAAGAAAGTGTCGTTTGACAGCCATTATGAGATGCACATACCACATACGGTGCTCGGCGATGAGTCGCGTATCCGTCAGATCCTTTCGGGTATCATCAAAAACGCTGAGTTCTTCATCGAGGATGGCAAGGTGGAAATCAACGTCGTCGCCGAGAAAGTTAATAAACATTATAATTATAGTATCGCCGTCAGTGATACCGGAGCAGGGATTTCAAAAGAAGACCTTCCTAAGATATTCGACAGGTTCTTCCACAGTGAGAATAACAAAAAGACCACAGAGAGGGGCCTAGGCCTCGGACTCCATCTTTGCCAGAAGCTAGCACAGGCGATGGGCGGCGGCATCACCGTTAAGAGCAAAGAGGGCGAAGGTTCCACATTCACACTGGCGCTTCCATTCAAAATCGCTGAGGAAGACAAAGGCGTCGTCGTAGCAGAAGAAGACGAAGAGAAAGCCGAATTCTCTGTCGTCTCGACGAAGATGGAAGGCGTACTCGTCGTCGATGATAGCGCGTTCAACAGCAAAATCGTTGCGAAGATGCTAAGAAAAATCGTTAACTGCGATGTCGTCGAATGTGGGAGCGGAGCAAAAACCCTCGAGCTGATAAAACAGAAGCATTTCGATGTGATCTTTATGGACTGCCAGATGCCTGAAATGGACGGATATCAAACGTCGCAGAATATTCGCGAGTATGAAAAGTCTTCTGAAGGAAAACCCGCGGTTATCGTCGCTCTAACAGGGCACGTCTTGAAAGGCGAGCGAGAAAAATGCTTGGCCTCCGGAATGAATGACTATCTCGTTAAACCAGTGAAACTCGATACACTGTGGCAGGTGATGAAAAAATGGGCGCTAAAAGATAAAGTGGACTCAACGAAAGAGGATGCGCAAACATGATAGACCATGAAGCACTTAAAGAGATCTCCGGCGGAGAAGAAGAGTTCATCAGGGAGATCCTTGAGCTTTTCCTCACGACATATAAGGAACCATTCGATGCAATAAGAGATGCCGTGCAAAACAACGACGTGCATCTTGTAGAAACGACGTCCCACACCTTTAAAGGTATGGTCGGTAATATCACCACCGGCGAGCCTTTTATCCTGGCACAGGAGCTGGTGACGATGGCAAGAGAAGACACTCTGGAAAAGGCGGCTGATACTTTTGCTTCCCTTGAAAAAAATGTGGAACAGCTCGTCGAAGAAATTAAGCTGTGGCTGACAGATAACCCTTCTCCATAGGTCGCAAACAGGGGTAGTAATCTCAAATACTGTGTTTTTGCTGGAAATCATCGGCGATGATATGGTAGCATGCAGTCAATAATTCAAAAATCTAATCGAGAGGCATTTTATGAACAAAAAAACAACACCACCAAGCGAAGAATATAAAATCACAATAACAGGACGACATGTTCATGTAACCGACGCCATGAAAGAATATGCCAAAGATAAAATCGCTAAGATAGAACGCTTTAGCAAGAATCTCATTGACGTCGTTATCACCATGGACATACAGAAACTCGAACACCGCGTCGACATCGTGCTAAAAGCAGGACATGTAAAAATAAAGGTCAACGCCGTCAGTAACGATATGTATGTCTCCGTCGACAAAGCTATAGATAGGCTACAGACGAAACTTCGCAAATACAAAGACCGCCTACATCACCACCAGACAAAAGCATTATCGGCTATCGATATGAACGTTAACGTGATACGCCCCCACGATGAAGACGTCGATGATATCAACGACGCCATCGAAGCAGAGACATATAGCCGCCTTGCCAGTGAATTCTCACAGCATAAGATCGTTAAAAAAGAAAAGCGTCTTCTGAAATCACTCTCTATCGACGAAGCTATGATGAAGATGGAACTCTCAGAAGATATGTTTAAAATTTTCAGAGACGAAGAAAGCAATAAACTAAAAGTCATATACCGTCGTGTCGATGAAGACTATGGCGTCATCGAGATAGAATAACGTGCCACCATATATTTTTTTATTCGGAATTGGTATTACCGTCGTCGTCGGTATCGTCGGCGGAATAATATTTTATAAGCTTATACGCTGGTGGGAACAATGGCGACGCGTACGCCGCATGCGCTGGGGAATAAAAGCTGAAAAACGTATCGATAGTATACTAAGGTCGTACGGCTATGACGTTACGGGAGTGCAAAAACCACTGTCGATGACTATGTATGTCGACGGCAAAGACGTAACATACCAGGTGCGCCCCGACGCTATAGCACGCAAAAAGAAAAGCATATACGTCGTAGAAGCCAAGACGGGCACATATGCCAGCAGCCCATTCTATAGCAGCACAAGAAGACAGATGATGGAATATTACCACAGCGCACCTTTCGACGGTGTGCTCCTCGTCGATGCCGACGCCCGTACTGTCAAAGTTGTGACATTCCCCAGAGCGCCGACGATACGCCGCGGAGGTTTCTTGAGAAGCATGCTAGCCTTCCTCGTAGGAGCTTGCGTAGGAGCAGCAATGATATATTGGGTATTGTGATGAATTCCGACTCCAATGAACAGCAGATATATGACATCATTAGAAACGAATGGGTGGCGGCGCTACCAGAAGAGATAATACGACAAAAACTCGTTGCTATGATGATCGAAGATAAAGGCTTCCCAAAAGAACTTATCTCCGTCGAAAAAAGCCTTCGCGATATGCCACACCTCACCGACATCAAAGGCTCTCTTCCCGACCGCCGCGTTGATATCGTCGCCTTCGCCAAAGGCATACACCCCTCATACAACTTATATCCTCTACTCGTCGTAGAATGTAAGGCCGTGAAGATAACAGAAAAAGTGATAAGCCAGGTCACAGGATATAATCACTATATGAAGGCATGCTTCGTCGCCGTAGCAAACGATACAGAACTCCGCACTGGATGGTACAACAACACCCTCGACAAATATACCTTCATCGAAGGCATGCCAACATATGACGAGCTTGTCGCCGCTATCCAAACTCCGAACCCCGAACTCTGATTTTTTTCACCACAGAGTCACAGAGTACACAGAGAGCGCCCACTGCGCAGAGCGCGCGCAGCGGACGCACAGCTGTCGCCATTGTCGAAGATTGTACTTTTTTTCTTTGTTTTTATTATAGCAAACGTCACAACACAATCCAGTTCTTACGACAACGGTGAGAGGGGGCACTGCCGTGTCCGGGTGATAGGAATAACGTAGAGCGTAGAGTTATAGTTCACCATTTACCGTTCACAGTTCACCGTTCAAAAATGGGGGTCTGGGGGAATCCCCCAGCCATGTTTTTTCCTCTCTGTGTCCTCTGTGGCTCTGTGGTGAAAATTCCTATTTCGAACTCCGAACTCCAAAGGCAGAACTAATTATTGTAATATAACAGCCATGTTATTACGATAGGGTCAGTATCAAAAAGAGGATAGAAGTATGGATAAAAGATATAACGAGATGTTCGAAAGCGTACTCACCATGTGGAAGTTTATCACCGAGAAGAAACGTACTATCAACAAAGATTTCCCCGATGATGTCACTAAACGCCTTGGCGATATAGAGAATGGCCTGAAAGCTATTAAGGATGAAACCGATAAGATTAATACTGCCCTTGGAGTTAAAACGAAAAACTCCAAAGAATACCTCGAAGAAAATAAAAAGAAACTGTCAAAGAAAGATCTTAAGTTTTTCGAACAGATAGATCAGATGAAGAGAGAAATACAGTTTGTTGAGGTTATGGTAAAGAAAATGGCCGACGACAAAAAAGTCGATGAAAAGCCAATGAGGTTGGGTGGAGATAAAAAAGACAAGAAAGGAAAAACCGCCGCAAACAAAAAAAGAAAACGCAGCCTCAAACGTGCCGGTGCCAATAAAAAATGGATGCCAATGTGATGCTTTCCGAGAACCTTAGAATTCTCGAAAAAACTTTTCCCGACGTAGCAATAAAACTTCGTAACTATCGCCCCGACGAAAACGAAACGGTGCTATCAGACTTTTGCGAAGAAGCACAGAAATATATGTCTTCTGCTGACATCGACGACGTAGGAATAATATATGTCTACGGCATAGGAGAAGGATGGTATTACGACGCCCTTGTGCCATGGCTTCGTTTCGACGAAAGACGACAGATAGTATTTTTAGAAGATTCCATAGAAGCACTAAAAACCACCATCGCAACAAAACGCGCCAATGATATCCTAAAAGACAAACAAGCACACATATACTATCTTGGAGATAATCTCGAAGAAAGTGTCGGAATGATAACGTCGCTGTTTGTCTTCATGAAACCTGCTGTTACAGCATTGAGAAGTTATAAAAAGAAAAACCCGAAAAAATATTCCAGTATCTTCGATATCATCACGCATGATAGCTATCTAAAAGATGGAACCTTTACAGAGTTCGTCGGCGCGGGACATGCTTTCTTTATGAACTTCTATAGAAACATCACAATATTACACGAAGCATATCGAGCTAGTGCTTTATACGGCGCTTTCAAAGACGTTCCCGCTATCGTCTGCGGCGCTGGACCTTCACTGGAAAAACATTTCGATACCATAAAAAATATAGGAGGCCGCGCAGTAATAGCAGCTGGAGGGTCGGCGATGAACACACTCAACGCCAATGGTGTTACCCCGCATTTCGGCGGTGGAGTCGATCCCAACGACGCACAATATGACCGCATCAGCACAAATACAGCTTTCGACGTGCCATATTTCTATCGTAATAGAATGAATCACAAAGCATTGAAAGCAATACATGGTAAGAAACTATACGTCAATAGATGCGCTGGATACTCTATAGCGGAATGGTTCGAAGAAAAAGTAGGTATTGCTGACGACAATGTATTAAATGAAGGATATAATGTTATACACCTCCTCATAGAAATCCTCGGAGCACTAGGGTGTAACCCAATAATTTTCGCGGGGATGGACCTCGCATATACCGGCATGAAAGCATACGCACCAGGAGTCGGCGATGACACAATTACCCACGAGAAAATTGAAGCAAGGTCAGATGTTGACGGCGAAACTATCTTAGCAAAAGATATCAATGGCAACGATGTCATCACTACACAGAAATGGCGTAACGAAGCGATGTGGACAGAAAAATATGCTAAGGATCATAAGAAGACAACGTTCCTTAACGCCACAGAAGGCGGTATCGGCTTCGAAGGTATAGAAAACATAACACTAGACGACGCTATAGCACGATATCTAACAAAAGAATACGATATCAAGAGCATCATCGACGCAGCACTAGAAGATGCACATATGCCACCCGACACAAAAGACATCGTAGAAAACTCCATAGAAGAACTTGAGAAAAGCCTGGAAAATACTATAGAACTCTTGGATGTTCTCGCCGAAGAGAACGAAAAAATTAAAGGCAAGGTCTCTAAAGGAGGATATATCTCCCCAGAGATGCAGACGGGAAGGGGAGCCTTGTGCGAGGCTGACCTTCGTGATGAAGTCGCTTATAACTATATCCTAAAAGACAAAGCAGTGGCGATTACAGTTGCGATGCAGAGAGAATACCTAAGCCTGAATGATATCGCCGACGAAAAAGAACGCACCATTGCAACACTTGACCTTAACAGCAAAAAGATGGTATCACTAAAAATACTTGCTATGGCAAACCTTGAAATGCTAAGACACGTAAAAAAGGAGAAAAACAATGACGACAGCACTTTTACAGATATATAAATGTGAAGTATGCGGAAATATCGTCGAGATGGAACACGAAGGCATAGGAGAGCTCGTATGTTGTAATGAGACAATGAAACTCTTCGAAGAAAATACCGTCGACGCCGCCAAAGAAAAACACGTCCCTGTCATTGAAAAAATCGAAGGAGGCTTCACGGTAAAGGTCGGCAGCGAAGCACACCCCATGGAAGACGATCACCATATCGAATGGATAGAAGTCCTCGCCGGCGACAAAGCATACCGACAGTTCCTACACCCAGGACAACAACCCACAGCAACATTCCTAATCGACGCAGACAAAATCACAGCACGAGAATACTGCAACCTCCACGGACTCTGGAAATCATAAGATAGTTCGGAGTAGGATTTTTACCACAGAGCCACAGAGAACACAGAGAGGAAAAAACATGGCTGGAGGATTCTCCCCCAGACCCCCGTTTTTGAACTGTGAACGGTAAACTAGAACTCTACGCTATTCTTTCACCTGGACACGGTAGTGCCTCCCTCGCCGTTGTCGTAATAGTAAGATTGTATCTTTACGTTTGCTATAGTAAAAACAAAGAAAGGAAGTACAATCAACGATAATGGCGACAGCTGTGCGTCCGCTGCGCGCGCTCTGCGCAGTGGGCGCTCTCTGTGTGCTCTGTGGCTCTGTGGTGAAAAAATTGGGGTTTGTTATTTTTTATTGCAGGGGCGGCAGAGCTCCCTAGGAAACTTTGTGGTAAAAAAAAATGGGGCTCGGAGCTACCCGCTATTAATAGTAGCATGCTTCGACAGCGCTTGAAGTTTCGCTTTGGCAGCATCGATAACGCCGATGTTTAGATGCTCGGCAGCGACGGCGTCGCTGTAGTCCATCACGACGGCACGCTCGATGATATTAGCAAGCTCCCTAATATTTCCGGGCCAATGATATTCTATGAGAAGCTTTTTAGCATCGGAAGCAAGGCTTTTTTTCTTCTTATGATTTTCGATGCAGAAGCTTTCGAGGAAATGTTCTGCAAGGGGGACGATATCTTCGCGTCTGTCACGTAGCGGCGGAAGATGTATAGGGATGACGTTGAGCCTATAGAAAAGATCTTCACGGAAAATGCCTTCAGCGATGGCGTCTTCCATCTTCCTGTTAGACGTCGAAATAAGACGTACATCGACGGTGACAAGCTTAGAACCTCCGACACGTTCGAACTCCTGCTCTTGGACGACCCTAAGAAGTTTGGCCTGTAAGCCCGGAGGGATCTCGGTGACCTCGTCGAGAAGGAGCGTGCCGTTGTTGGCAAGCTCGAAGCGTCCAAGCCTCTTGCTGTTGGCGCCAGTAAAGGCCCCTTTTTCGTGGCCGAAGAACTCCGACTCCACTAATGATTCCGGGATGGCAGCACAATTTACACGGATGAAAGGTTTATGGCTGCGAGGAGAGTTGCTATGAATAAAAGACGCCATAACTTCTTTGCCAGTGCCGGACTCTCCGCTGATGAAGACGCTGGCATTGCTTGCAGCAACACGAGAAGCGTCGTCGAGGACCTTCTTCATCGTATCACTCTCGGCGATGATATTAGAACTTCCACGTCTTGAACCAGAAGACACTTCTTCTTTGAGGAAACGATTCTCTTCGACTAGAGATATATGCTCTTGAGCTTTGACGAGGACGGCCTCGATGGTGTCAGGAGAAAAAGGCTTAAGGATATAGTTGAAAGCCCCTAAACGCATAGCCTCGACGGCACTGTCGATGCTGCCGAATGCCGTGATGATGACGACTAGCGTAGAAGGTGAAACCTCCCGGGCTTTGCGGAGGACGTCCATGCCAGTGGCTCGGGGCATCTTCATGTCAGTGATGATGAGGTCGTAGCTGTTCTTCACGAGGAGAGATATTCCCTCCTTACCGTCTTCGGCAGTGGTGACGTCGAAGCCCTTACGCGAAAGCGTCTCTTCCAAAAAACTTCTTATTAGTATCTCGTCGTCGACGACGAGGATCTTTTCTATTGCCATGATGCGCTCCTCGTACATGTAGCGTTTGTTAATGGTATCTTCATCGTGAAGGTAGTATCGCCAGGAACCGATGCCACCTCGATACTGCCGCCATGAGCCTGTAATGTTTTGTGCGCCTCCGATAACCCGAAGCCATTGCCCTCGACCTTCGTAGTGAAAAACGGTGAGAAAATATTCTCTAGGTCATCGTCAACGATGCCAGAACCATTGTCGTGGACGGTAATATGTGCATGGTTGTCGGCTTCTTCTAAAGACATCGTCACAGCACCACCGTCAGGCATTGCCTGTGCGGCATTGAGGGCGATGTTCATCATAGCAGACTTCATCGTGCCTATATCGAAATATGCCTCGATGTCATCGTTAGGGAGGTCTACGACGAAAGAAACCCTGTCCAAAAACTTTTTGTCTGCGGAAAACAAATCTCCAATGTCGATGATAAGGTTTTTAAGACTCGCCTTCGAAAACTCCAAAGTAGTAGGGCGCGCGTAGCTCAAAACCGTGCTAACCAGACGGTTCAGCGCCTTAGAGCCCTCTACGATAGACTTCGCCATCTTATGCTGCCCAGGAGAATCTTCAAGGTCGCGACACAACAGCGAGGCAAAGCCCTCAATGCCACCTAAAGGATTCCTGATCTCATGGGCGATAGAAGCCGCCATCTCGCCAAGCTCATGGAGCCTGTCGTTGCGGTTGGCAATAGTGCGTAGCTTGCGAACTTCCGTGATGTCACGGACGACGATGATGATACCAGCATGCTGGCCAACACCAGCATTGACATACGTCGCCGCAATGTCGAGGTCTTTAACAGCGCCATCACAAGTATACTGTACGAACGACGAAGGCATCGATTCCCGACGCGATAGGTACGACGACATCGAGAACCCGAAAATATCATCAGCAAAAACTTCAGAGAAATCTTTGTCGATGACATCTTCAGCGCCAAAGATTGCAAGCGCCGAAGCATTGTATGTCGTGACGATGCCATCGTCACAGACGAAAATTATCCCTTGGGAGATATTTGTCAAAATGGTGTTGAGGTATTCCTGCGCCTTGGCGAGCTCTAACACCTTGGCGTTAAGCTTTTTATTGGCGATATCGAGGCGCATATTTACCGTGCGGAACTGCTCCTGCAGCTTGGAATATCCATCCTTCAGCGCCGATGTCTCCACAGAAAAACGCTCGAACGCAGCCTTCAACTCTTTGCCGGTAACCCTCTCCTTCTCCACAAACAACCTCCAACCTTGATAACATCACCATCGTATATAACACAGCGTTTATATTACAAGCTTGTTAATAGTCGATAGTTCATAGAAGAAAAACAGGAAATTTCTATTGCGGAGCTTCTTCATTGAACACTGATAATTGATCATTGTTCATTGGTTTCAGGAAGTCTACAGCGGCGACGCTCTCAGGCTGAGGAAGATCTTTGATGTTGTTGAGATTGAAATGGCGTAAGAACTTCTTAGTAGTAGCATAAAGCGAAGGCCTCCCCGGAGCTTCCACCTTCCCGACGACTTCTACGAGGCCGCGATCTACTAGCGAGGCAAGGATTCCTGAGGAGTCGACGCCGCGGATTGCTTCGACGTTTACTCGTGTTAGCGGCTGACGGTATGCTACGATGGCGAGGACTTCTGTTGCGGCACGCGACAGTTTCTCTGAGCGGCGTCCGCTGTGTAGGAGGGCGATATATTGGCTGTAGCGTTTTGTTGTTGTGAGGATATATCCGCCGCTGAGCTCTTCGACGCGGAATGACATCTGCAGGCGTTCATAGTCGCTACGAAGTTCTGCTATTATGTCTTTAAGGACTTTCGGCGACAAAGGACATATCGTGTCTGTGACATTACGGATCCTCTCGAGAGATATCGGCTCGTTACACGAGAAAAGCAGGGCTTCGACGACGCGTTTCATCGTAACACGGACGTTGATGCTTTCGGCATCGTCGTCGACGACGTCGACTTCTTTCTCGAAGATGTTGATGCTCGTATTCATTATGATGGTTCCTTTGTTGTCGTAACATAGATTGTTTCTATCGAAGATACGTCGCCTGAAAGGTATACTTCGCCGTTTTTCATCATCTCCAATATTGCTAGGAACGCCGTTATTATCTCTTCGCGACACATCGTATCTGATAATACCGTCGAAAGCTGGACGCGGATTTCTTCGGCGATAAGGTGCTGTATGGCGGTGATCTTATCGGCGACGGTCCACTCTTCATGATAGCGGTTCTCGGCAAGAGGACGCGGACATCGCTGTAAAACTTCATGGAAGACGTCGACGATATCGTCGAGAGAAAGATGCTCGACGCCGGTACGACGACGTACCGATGGTGCCTCCGTAGGAGGACGGTAGAAAATCCCTGAACGCTCGTCTTCCTTCTCGGAGAGATCCTTCGCTGCCTTTTTGAAACGGTAGTAGTCGAGAAGATGCTCTGTCAGCGAGAAGACATCGCCGTCATCGTCGATGACATCATCGTCGAGGATAGAACGCTCTTCACGAGGAAGAAGTCTACGGCTTTTTATTACGAGAAGCCACGTAACAAGAGAAAGAAAAAGGCCGCCGGCTTCGACGTTATGCTCTTTGCTGCCATGAATGCGTGCGAGATATTGCTTGACGATATCATCGACAACGACCTCACAGGCGTCGACCTCGTCGTTATTGATAAGATGAAGAAGAAGGTCTAAAGGACCCTCGAAGTTCTCCAAAGAAAATGTTTGCTTCTCTACTGTCGCCATAGGAAAGATGATACATACCAATACTGTTTTTGGTAAAGGACTACCAGCTTCTTCCTATGATTTGTGAGAAATGCTGGCGGTTTATACGTCCGGAGGATCAGTTCGAACGAAAATCGAATCGAAAGCATCTTTCACTGCCACTCTTATAGGTTCTAAAGCTTTATTATCTTCTTCGGTTACATCCCTGTTACATGAACGGTATTTGTTGTCGCCTAGGGGTTCATCTGGAAAATAGCTTGTATCACGCGGTGAAATTTCCCCTAATTCAAGAGGACTACAAAGCAAGCTGTGTTGACATTCTTCACGTTCAGCTTTTTCCCAATCGAATTTTATTGTTTCAGTACCTCTTGTAATACTGAAGAAATCATGCTTTTTTAATTGTTCTATAGTAAGACGCTTTGAAGGGTCTATTTGAAGGAGCCCACTAATAAGCGATTTGGTTTTTTCTGGTATTCCTCTTTTAAAACGGAAGCTTCCTAGTAAGATCTTGGCGTATAAAGCCTCTGTTTCTTTTCCTCGATTTGTTATTGCTTCTCTTTCTGTGAGAAGAAATGGAGAATAACCGTGGAGCATCTCATATACCAAGACCCCCAAACTCCACATATCAGTTTTAGTACTATGACCTTGCTTAGGAAGCGTAATCATTTCCGGAGAGACATATTCTTCTGTGCCACATAGTGTATATGTTCTATCCCGAACAAACTTGGCGAATCCAAGGTCGGTGATATAGAGCTTCCCATCTTTACCAATGAGGAGGTTCTCGGGTTTTATGTCACGATATGCGATTCCTCGAGAATGCAGATATTCTAATGCTAAAATCATCTGCGCAAGATAAAAGCGTGTCTGTTTGCTATTAAAGGAACGTCTGCCGCGCAAATGAGAGAATAGTTCACCGCCAGGAATATATTGCATGACGATATAGAAGCGTTTTTTATCTTCGAAGATTTTATACGCCTGTACAATATGAGGATTATCTAAGGCAAGCAGAAACTTTATTTCGTCGGCGGTATGTACAACCTGGTCTCCAAGCAGTAGCCCTGTTTTAGACAGTTCTTTAATAGCATAATAGTCTCTGGTACCTTTTAAATTGACATGTCTTACAGTGCCAAATGTCCCTGTGCTAAGAATCTTCGTACAAACGAACTCATCTAAAGTTGTATCTTTAAGACGTTCAATTGTCTCAGCATGAGACTCTTGATGGCCGGTAATTCGTGCTGGTTCTCTGATTACACCACAGGCAGCCCGAGGGTCCCTTGCTTTATGTGTACCACCATCTATTTCGTCTTCTACAAGGTCTACAGGGATACCAAGAAGTGCCATTTGTTCTCTGAATGCATCATCTCCACCACCTGTTGTCTTTGCAGGAGTACCGCCACGCTGAGATAAATGAGGACCGAAAGGTTTCCCTCTCTTTAATGTATGTGTAGGACTAATAGGAAGCACTCTACCGCTTTCTATGGCAGGATCAGGAGCAGGAGCGAGACTAGCGAGAGCTGCAGCAGTGAGTCTTCTGTCAGCACCAACACGTTGATGATATCCCTCTTGTATAGGAGCCCCTGTACTAGGGCTGATACGGCGAGAAACTTCATCCGGACGAGGCGAATCTGACTGACGCTGCGATGATCCGCCACAAAGAGACGGTATTTCTGGTCCTGGCATAATAGTGTTTACTCTTTTTTGTTAATTATATAGCAAAAATGATAAACAATATTACACAATTTAGTAAAGCCTTCCATTCTGCTAACACATTATTGCGGAATAATCTTTGGACAGCCACAACATTTTAGCAATAACGAGTGTTCAAAAGAAAAAACTTGTTGACGGTATGATTTTCTGTTACAAGAGTTTTTATATAAACTGACATTATGCGCCACTCTCACTTTATTGGCGTGCTGCAAGGGGTAATCTGCTTCGTATTCCTCCTCACCCAGCTCTATCTGAGCTTGGTTCATCGGAATACTTGCATCTCACCACTTTCGCTACGCCACTAAAGCAAGATTAGCGCGTAACGTCAGTATAAAGTTTTTTACATAACGAACGAGGAACGATTATGAAGCGAATGGTGACAGCGATTATTGCAGTGATAATGACGATGGCAGCGATGCCGATGGCATATGGCAACGACGGTGCCGGCGAAGAAGAATACCTTCAGCCTAAAGATATCGAACGTATCATGGATCAGCTCCTTGAATATCATGTCGACGAGAAAAAAGTCACCGCCGAGATACTAAAACGTTCGCTGAAAAGCTATATAGAGCAATTCGATCCTCTATACATATATTTCCTAGAAAGCGAGATATCTTTCTACCAAAATCCCGACAAAAAGTTCCTGAAAAAAATGCTCGCAGCATATAAAAATAACGAGATCACCTTCTACGAAGAACTTCACGACCTCGTATGTAAGGCGATAAAACGCTCTAGAGCATGGCGCGAAGAGATAGAAAAAGAACGCGACGATATCTACCAAGACGCCAAAGAATATAACAGCGTTATGGAATATGACGGATATACTAATAATAGCCGCGAACTTAAAGATAGAGTGCGCGGAAGGATCCTTAACTTCGTGAAATACCAGGCGCAAGTTCTTAAACGCGAGCCCATTGAAGACGAAGTCAAGAAGATCCTCAGCCTCTTCGAACGCCGACAAAGAGATTTCGAAGATAGACTCCTCGCCGAAGACCCTAAAGAACGACAGCACGTCGTCGTCGTCTCGACACTGAAAGCTCTTGCTAAAAGCCTCGACGCCCATACAGCTTTCTTCAGCCCAGAAGAAGCTTACGAGATGCGCGTGCGCCTTGAGAAAGGCGTCCAAGGTATCGGCGTAGCACTGCAGGAAGGCCTCGAAGGTATAACGATAGTACGCCTTATGGAAGGAGGCCCAGCATATCGTAGCAAAAAGATTGAACTCAACGACAACATCGTCGAAATCGATGGCATCTCCATCGTCGAAATGTCGTTCCGCAATATCCTAAAACTTATAAGAGGACAGCAGAATACAGAAATAAAACTAGGACTTATAAGAGAAGAAAGTAACGGCAACGACAGATTCTTCGAGGTGCGGCTCAAAAGAGAACGTATCATGATAGACGAAGACCGCGTCGATATATCATACGAAGCCTTCGGCGATGGCATCATCGGAATACTAAAACTCTACGCCTTCTATGAAAATTCGTCAGGGACGATAAGCAGCGAAAAAGATATACGCGACGCTCTGCGAGAACTCGAAAGTAAAGGAGAACTAAAAGGCCTCGTCCTCGACCTAAGAGAAAATCGCGGCGGATTCCTCATGCAGGCAGTGAAAGTTGCTGGGCTCTTCATAACAAACGGCGTCGTCGTCGTCTCGAAATACGCCGATGAAGAGACTACATACCTCCGCGATATCGACGGATATACATACTACGACGGGCCTATGGCGATACTTACATCAAGGGCATCGGCGTCGGCAGCAGAAATAGTTGCACAGACACTACAAGACTACGGTGCAGCAATCGTCGTCGGAGACGAAACAACATACGGAAAAGGATCGATACAACACCAGACAGTAACAGACAAAAGCGGAAAATCGGCATTCTTTAAGGTCACAGTAGGACGATACTACACAGCTTCAGGGAAATCTACACAGATAGAAGGTGTTAAAGCCGATATCATCGTACCAGGGATTCTCAGCGAAGAAGAACTAGGAGAAAGATTCCTCGATTACCCACTGTCGAGAGATAGCGTGCTTCCAGTGTTCATCGACCCACTGTCAGACGTCGATGGAGAAGCAAAAGAATGGCTATGGAGCTACTATATGCCTACGCTCGAAGAAAAAGACAGCACATGGCGCGAGATGCTTCCAAAGCTAAGGATTAATAGCGCACACCGCCTTGAAGAAAATGAAAACTACCAGCTCTTCAAAAAAGTTATCGAAGGAGATAAAATCGTAAGAGGCAACGACGACTACGGCATCGCAGACCTGCAGGTCGCCGAAGCCGTCGATATCGTAAAAGATATGGTGCAGCTATATAGCGAGAAAAAACTAAGCGATTCGGAAAAATGATTGCAGAAAATACAGCGTTTCTTGTATCGTAATACATCAACTCGGTCGGGTAGCTCAGTTGGTAGAGCAGAGGATTGAAAATCCTTGTGTCGCCAGTTCAAATCTGGCTCTGACCACAACGAAAAGAGCGGCATCAGCCGCTCTTTTTTTTTATTAAACACTAGATGGTCACATTTAAGTCTCGGGCATATTCATAACTGATAAATTGGAAGTCTGGCGTTTCTTTGAATCCCTTTTCTTGATGAGAAAGATCGAAAAGTTTTTTGCCATTGTCTTCTTTACACAGCTTGCAAACAGCATTAACAGTTTCTTTTTCTTGGTCATCAAAAAGGCCCATGTCGGGTTCGATGTTAGCATGGAATCGATGCCCTTTTAAAGACTTTAATACGCCTTGGTCGACAAAGTGTTGAAAAATAGCTTGATAGTTGTCTGGGCAAGGGCCATATTGTAAAGGAACATAACGAGTTCCGGTAATGCTTTTCCCATATTTTTTGAAATGACCAAAATCAATGTAAAAAAGAACTTTATTGAGAAAAATCTTGCTCGTATTGATCTTCTGAACGATTATGAGTAAAATATTTTTAAACCGCTCGAAATTAAATTTCTCGTTCCCACTATAAATGTCTGGTTGTTGATTAATCCAATGAACATTTAATGAATTATCTTCAGCGCGCTGTTGATCGCATTTTAATCTGATAAGTTCGTCCTGGCTGGCATCTTGAATGAAAAATGTTTCCCAGCGTTTTACGCTTGCTTCGCCTACTCTAAGATACGCTGCAAAAGCTTTCTGAGACATCCCAAGAATATTACGATAATGAATGATCTCTGCAGAAGAGAGAAGGTCATGATTTTTTCGATATGCGTCGGAAGTTTCTTTTCTTAACCTGTCTATTTGCTCACTATCCATCAATGGCGTATGACAATGTTTACATATGTATGCCGGAGCAATAACCTCAACGGTTTCACCCTTAATTTCAGGGGTGAATCGAATGTTTTTTTTCTTAAAATCTGTGCTATCACATTTCAAGCATTGTTTGTTCATATAATCACCTTGTTTTTGGTCTACTCTGATGCAAAGAAACATAGTAAAAGCAGTCGTTCTTTATGGCGAACTTCAAATACATTGTTTTTTTTAGCAATGAACTTTCCCATGTAAATGCATAAAGTTCGCAGTTTGCAATCTTAGGCTCATAGGATTTGAGAGGGGGAGAAGCTCCCGAATAGTCGCTTAATTCAATTTCTTTGAGCAAATCCAATAACACTATCCAAAGAGCCTCTGTTTTCTCAAGCTCTAATTCAAAAAGCTCGCCTACAACTTTTGAAGGATTGGCAAAAAAGCCCTTTCTTTCTTCCAAAGCCACCCTCGCTTCTTTAAGCCTTTTGTCGATCTCGCGCTTCGTAGGGCGTTTTGGGAAATTGTTCATGCTTATATTTGTTGTTATATATCATATTATAGCATCAAATGATACTAGAAGCAAGGGAAATATTGCAAACATAAAAAAAGCGGTATTAGCCACTATTTTTTTGCTTAAACCAAGGACCATTTTACGACGAATCGTAAAACCGTCCGGACTATTTTACGATATGTCGTAAAATAGTCGTTGGTTTTTTGCTCAACCTTTTGATCCTCAAGACCGCTTATTTTATCGTTATTTTTCGCATCTTTTTGTTCACAAAAAAGGACAAAACATGTACCTTTAAAGCTTGGAAAATCGTGTGTTTTAATCCAAAAATAAGGAGAAAATGGTTATGCCTGATATTATGACAATGTTGCCGTGGTTTCTTACTGCTCTGAGTTTAACAGGGAATCTTTTTATCATTAAAAAAAACGTAACAGGACAATGGGTCTGGGCAATAGCTAATACAGGCTGGATACCATTCCATTATTTCCATAACCATGATAGTGCATCTGCATTTTTATTTACTGTGTATCTTGGCTTAACAGTCTGGGGCATAATCTCATGGACGAAGAGTGCCAAAGCCGCAAAACAAGCAGCGTAACAATAAGATAAGGTATTAGCTATGAAACGTATCGTTGTCACGGGCACCCACGGTGCCGGAAAGACGACGTTATGCTACCTCCTCGCTGCATATTTCAAGCAGCAGCAGCATAATGTCAAAGTCCTTAACGAGACGGCACGACAGTGTCCGTTCCCGATAAACGAGGTCGCCAACAACAATACCGAGCTGTGGATAGTACATTCGCAGATAGTCAAAGAGCTTGACGCCGAAGCGCAACACTACGACGCCATAATCACCGACAGATGCCCAATGGACCCGCTCGTCTATTGGGCAGAGCGCAACCCAACCTGCGAAGAGTTCTACGAGCTAGAAAAGACCGCGATGAAGTGGATGGAGAAATACGACGCCATCTTCCTCGTAGAACCCAGCAGCGACACAGACTCCTTCGCCGTCGATGCCGTACGCGCCACCTCGATACAATACCGCAACAGGATACGTGATATCTTCAGGGTATATGTCAATAAACTCCCAGACGCCATTAAAGAAAAACTATACGTTATACAGTCCGACGATATCTTCGGAGACTTCAGACTCCCAGAAAAAATACACCCAATAGCCGCCACTGTCAGTGGAGAGAAAATCGCCGAAGAATGCGCCTTGACGTAATATAATAGCATATAGAAATCACCTATCCGCTCTTCCTATACGCTATAACTATTCGCTAATAATAGGTGTTCTTTTATAATAAAGACACAGCTCCCCAAGAGAAAGAAGGCCAAGGCCCATGAAGGAGATATAGAGATACGCCGGGAAGATATATCCCAGAGAAAGGCCTATTATTATAGCAAACTGAAACGCTGTCGTCACCTTGCTGAGCCATATCCCTGTACATGAGCTGCAACGTTCCCACGTCCCGAAGATGCTTACGTATGCGCCAAAGGCACAAAGGCAGGCGTCACGAAAGACCATAGCGAAGAGATTCCACGACACAAGGCGACCCTCAGAGACAAGGACTGCAAGGACGAAAAAGACGAAAAATTTGTCCATTATAGGATCTAAAAACCGTCCTACCTGACTTTCCATGTTGTATCTGCGGGCGATATATCCGTCGATACCGTCGGTTATCATAGCAACGGCGACGATGATAAGACGCACCATGCTATTCTCAACGAGGAAGAAGATCGCCATAGGAGCACGAGCTATCGTAAGAATGTTGGAGATGGTAAATATGCCTTTGTCATGTATCATCATAAATTATTCTACAGTATTCCTAAAAAACAATTATATCTTCACATTATAGTTCTTATCGCACAGCGTTTGCAATGGAATTTTTACGGATAGCAAAAGCATTGATCACTGGTCACTGGTCACTGGTCACTGGTCACTGAAAAAGCCGTTAGGAACTTCGATAGTAGTAGTAGGGAAAGCGATTTCGGCGCCGTGGTCACCGATGATCTTCCCGATTTTCAGGAGGAGTTTCTGCTTTTCGTCATAGTATTCTGCTTTGTCGGTAGTTACAGTATAGCACGACACCCATAGGTCTAAAGAGCTCTCGCCGAAATGTGTGAAGGTTACGAATGTCGGCTGCTCGGTATCAAAATTGGCGCTCTTATTAAGGTGCTCACGGATTTCCTTGACGATACCCTGAACTTTGGTGAAGTCGTTGTATCGTACTCCTATAGTCTCGTCGATAAATCTGTGTGTCATACGCTCGACGTTCGTTATTATTATCGTAGAAAATAAAGAGTTAGGAACATATATCGGCTGCTTACGGTGTGGCATGATCTTCGTCTGGTACCACCCGATCTCCTTGACGTGCCCCTGGATGTCACGGTCTGGAGATTCGATGAAATCACCGACAGAGAAGGGATTGGTGATGTGGATGACAATGCTTCCAAAGAAATTAGCAACGATGTCTTTGGCGGCGAAACCTATGACGATACCTCCTAACCCTCCGAATGCTAGCACTGTTGATAGCTTGCCACCAAGAGTCTCGAGGATGATAAGGCCAGCAATGATAATGACGACGATGCTTATAAGCCTTCCAGTAGTATGGACCATATGCCTGTCGGAAGACTTCCTCGCCTTGCGAGCAAACCTCTTGCGCGTTAAACCTATTATCCTGAGGATAAACCACGTCACGATGACGATGACAATGACGTGAAGGAGCTTGCTTTCAGGCTTCAACACGCTAAATCCCAAGATATTATATGCCATGACGTCGGCGATATACAGAAGCGTAAAAATCCAGATAAGACAATATAGCGGCGAACGTATCGCTATAAAGATGTCACTGGAACTACCGTGTTTCCGTGCTTTTAAAGATTTACCGACACGCTGCAGAATGATTTTAAGCGCGATATTTGCGAATATCACGACAACGACAGCGATGGCGGCGTTTAGCGCCCATGTATATTCTTGAAAAAACGACATGGTATATCTCCTTTGTCCTTTGAAAAAAATGTTATCTCTTCTACAATGTACTGTATCTATTTACACAATTTAAATCCAAGGTAGAGATTATGAAGTTTATACACGAGTCACTGTTTTCTTCGGCGATACGTTCTTTCCTTAAGACGTTCTTTGGTATCATAGGAATAGGCGCCGCTATAATTCCCATAATTATTATCATAGGAATCTTAGGGTCAGGAGATACAGGATATGTCAGCACGCCGACGCCAGTAATACTCCCTAATGCCGAAGGTGAACGTGTCATTCACGATGCTACAGCCCCAATTATCCTCAACGTCGACATCTCAGGGGTCGTCGGAATGAAAGAGCTAACGAAAGATAAAGTGTGTGAACAACTTATACAGTCGCGCGAAGGCGTTTACGGTGACCGCGTAAAAGCTATCATGCTGACAATACACTCTCCCGGGGGTATCGCCTCCGACGGAGAAGCAATATACCTCGCCATAAAAAAATATAAAGAGAAATACGACGTCCCAGTATACGCATATACCGACTCACTATGCGCTTCAGGGGGATACCAGATAGCCCTCGCCGCTGACAAGATATACGCCACCGATATGAGCCTTATAGGCTCGGTAGGAGCAATATTCTCGCCGTTCTTCAACGTCACAGGGCTTATGGAAAAAGTCGGCGTCGAAGCCAAGACAATATATTCTGGTAAAGGAAAAGACGCCATGAATTCAGTACGGCCATGGACGCCAGACGAGGATGCACATTTCCAGAATATCATCGACGCACAATACGAAGATTTCGTCGCACTCGTCGTAAAAGAAAGGCCTTCCGTCAGCAAAAAGAAACTCGTCAACGAATATGGCGCTAATATTTTCATTGGAAAACAAGCAAAAAAAATAGGCTTCATCGACGAAAGCGGCGCAACATATGACGGAACACTAACAGCCCTCGCCACCGCCGCAGGACTAGAACCTGAAGAATATCAGGTGATAAAACTGCAGACATCAAACTGGATAGATACCTTCTTTGAGAAACGCTCGCCATTGCTCACCGGTACAGTAGAACATACCATCGATATGTCGGCAACAGGGATAGCACCAGAACTTATGGGAAAACCACTATACCTATATAACCCTATACGATGACAAAAAAGAAACTTTTCCTCCTCGACTGCTCAGGGTATCTGTTCCGGGCGTATTTCGCAATAACAGGGATGACGAACGCCGAAGGTAAGTCTACTAATGCTCTGTATGGATTTATAAAGTCCATACAGAAGCTCTTCAAAGACTTCAACCCCGACCACGTCGTCGCTGTCTTCGATGGAAGAGACAACAAAAAACAACGAAGAGAAATATACCCCGAATACAAAGCTCACCGCGAAGCAATAGCGCCAGACCTTCCACACCAGATAGCATGGGCACAAGAATATTGTAATTTCGCAGGGATATCAACACTCGCTATACCAGAAGTCGAAGCCGATGACACCATGGGAACTATAGCAAGGAAAGCCGAAAAAGAAGGCTTCGAGGTGTTCCTATGTACTAGCGATAAAGATATGTGCCAGCTCGTCGACGATAACGTTTCGATGCTGAATACACATAAAGGCAACGAAATAATCGGACCTAAAGAAGTCGAAGGGAAATACGGAATACCACCGTCGAAGTTCATCGACTTCCTCGCTATCACCGGCGATACCTCCGACAACGTCCCAGGAATATACGGCTTCGGACCAAAGACGGCAGCGAAACTCCTTAACGACTTCAAAGACCTAGAAGATATCCTAGAACACCCCGAGAATGTCGCCGGCAAGAAAAAACAGGAAACCCTCGTCGCCGAAGCTGATATCGCTAGGCTCAGCAGAAAACTCGTCACCATAGATATCAATGTCGATATACCAAAAGATATGACGTTCTCAGAAGTCGGAGACCCCGACAACGAGAAACTCGCAGAATTTTATCGTACTATGGACTTCATGTCCTTGCTACGTGATGTCGGCAGCAACGTCGATGTCGAAGAGGTCGACACAGAATATACCCTCGTCGACGATGAAGAAAACTTACAAAAACTCGTCGCCACGATAAAGAAAGCAAAAACAATATGCTTCGACACCGAGACAACAGCGCTACACCCCCTCGATGCCGAACTCGTCGGCATAGGATTCTGCGTAGAACAAGGAAAAGCATGGTACATCCCCGCCAACGGAAACCTTGGCAGAGAAACAGTCATCGCCGCAATAAAACCGATATTCGAAAACCCCAAGCTCGGATTCTACGGACATAACGTTAAATACGATTGCCACATCCTGAAAAATTACGGCATCGACGTTAAAACAATATGTTTCGACACAATATTAGCATCGTACCTGCTGAACGCACACATAAGAAGACATTCGCTCGATGCACTGGCAATGCACTACTTCACAAAAACAAAGACCCCAATAGAACACCTAATAGGAAAAGGGAAGAAACAAATAAGCATGGCAGAAGTCTCCATACACGAAGTATGCTCATACTGCTGTGAAGATGTCGACTACACATGCAGACTGAAACACGTCCTCGAAAAAGAACTCGAAGATCGTAACCTTACACATATCCTCGAAGATATGGAACTGCCACTACTAAAAGTCCTCGCCACAATGGAACGACACGGGATATATGTCGACGTCGAAAAGCTCGGAAGTATGTCGAAAAGCCTCGTCGCGAAAATCCAGGAACTCGAAAAGATTGTCTTCGAACTCGCAGGAGAAACTTTCACGATAAACTCTCCAAAACAGCTTAGTGCGATACTCTTCGAAAAACTAGGAATCCCACCACAGAAAAAAACCGCTACAGGATATTCCACCAACGCCGACGTCCTAGAAAAACTTAGCATAGAATACCCAATAGCAGCAAAAGTCCTAGAATATCGTGCACTAGAAAAGCTGAGATCAACATACGTCGATGCACTGCCAAACGACGTCAATGAAAAAACACATAGAGTACACTGTACCTTCAACCAGTCGGTGACAGCAACAGGAAGACTGTCATGTAAAAACCCCAACCTGCAAAATATCCCCGTAAGAAAAGAAATAGGACGTGAAATCCGCGAAGCCTTCAGACCAGAAAATTCCTCTTGGCAGTTCCTCGCCGCAGACTATTCGCAGATAGAACTAAGACTGCTGGCACACCTCAGCGAAGACCCTACACTGGTAAAAGCATTCAACAACGGTGACGATATCCACGCTATGACAGCATCGAAAGTTTTCCACGTCCCACTCGATGCCGTGACAAAACAACAACGTACCTACGCAAAAACGATAAACTTCGGGATACTATACGGACAACAAGCCTTCGGACTTGCACAAGAACTCGGCATCGGAATGAAAGAAGCAGCAACGTTTATAAAAGAATACTTCGGAAGATTCCCGAAAGTCCGTGACTTCATCGAAGAATGTAAAGAAAAAGCCCGCGAAACAGGGAAAGCTACAACGATGCTCGGAAGAGAAAGACTCATCCCCGAAATCAATAGCAACAACAAAATGATAAAAACCGCAGCAGAACGACTCGCCGTAAATACACCACTACAAGGAACAGCGGCAGACCTTATAAAACACGCTATGATCAAGATGCAACAACGCCTCGAGGATAATAATAGCGAAGCCTTCATGATACTGCAAGTCCACGATGAACTCGTCTTCGAAACACCGAAATACGAAATCCTTACACTGGAAACTGACGTCCGTGATGTCATGGAAAATGTCTATTCACTAAACGTTCCGCTAATAGTTGATATCTCTCTTGGCAAAAATTGGAAAGAATGTTAAAATGATGACATCTAAAAAGATAGCTGTTACCGGAGGTATAGCGAGTGGGAAGTCCACAGTGTGCCGCTTGTTTGCGGAATGTGGCGCTTATACTATAAACTCCGACACCATCGTCCATACTTTACTTGACACAGACAGTACTCTACAAAAGACTATTAGTACTTTAGTAGGTTATGATATCTCAACAGTAGAACGTGCTGTCATAGCAAAAGATGTTTTCGATGACCCACAGATGTTACGACGGCTGGAGGAAATTCTCCACCCACAAGTGATATGCGAGATAAAAAAACAGTATAACAAGGTTAAAAACACAGAAAAACCCTCCCTTTTTGTTGTAGAGGTACCACTTCTCTTTGAAGCTTCACACGAGAATTTCTATGATACAGTCATCACCGTAAGCACTAACGATACAACCTGTCGTAAACGCTCGAAATATGACGAAGAACAGTATACGAAAAGGATGGAAAGGCAGCTCGATACTAAAGATAAAGCCGCCGCCGCCGATGTCGTCATCAATAATGACGGAACCATCGAAGATCTACGAAAACAAGTTCGCGACTGCTATGATGCCCTCGTGAAATAACAATTACACAACAACCATTTTAAAGAGAAAATCCTATAATATGAGTAAAGAAAAAAAGAAAACAACATTACCACACAAACCACCGCCGGTAGTGCCTGTAATAAGAAAGAATAACAACAAAAACAACAACAACAATAACAACAAAAACAAAAATACCGACAACGGCGCTAAAGGTGTAGAAGAAAAAAAGCAGGCCCCAAAAAAGCCAAAGCCTATAAACCTACCTGAAGGTATGGAGAAAATAACAAAAATCTCTATTCTGCAGCGGATGGATATCGACGCACTAAACGCCTACGCCAAAGCTATAGAGATCGACCACCTAGGCTCCCTGACAAGGTCGCAGGTTGTCTTCGAGATAGTGAAAACACTCTCAGCAAACCCAAACGAAGTTCTTTCCGGTGAAGGAGTACTAGAAATCCTCCCTGATGGCTTCGGGTTTCTTCGCTCACCAGACTACAACTATCTCCCTTCAGCAGAAGATATATACGTCTCTCCCGCACAAATACGGCGCTTCGACCTTAAAAAAGGTGACACAATATCAGGAACAATACGCTCTCCTAAAGAAAAAGAAAAATACTTCGCCCTTCTCAAGGTCGATGGTGTTAACGACACTACACCAGAACAAGCCCGCGAGCGCGTGCTTTTCTCCAACCTTACACCGCTATTCCCAGAAGAACGCCTTGTAATGGAGACCGACAACAAAAACATGTCAGCACGAGTGATAGACCTGGCATGCCCTATAGGAAAAGGACAGCGCGCACTCATCGTAGCGCCACCGCGTACAGGAAAGACTGTGATACTACAAAATATCGCAAACTCCATCACTAAAAATAACCCCGATGTTATGCTTATCGTTCTACTAATCGACGAACGGCCAGAAGAAGTAACCGATATGAGCCGTAATGTTGATGCCGAAGTCGTGGCATCGACTTTCGACGAACCACCAGAACGACACGTGCAGATAGCAGAAATGGTGATAGAAAAAGCTCGACGACAGGTGGAACATGGCAAAGATGTCGTCATCCTCCTCGACTCGATAACACGCCTAGCACGAGCGTTCAATACCGTACAACCACACTCAGGGAAAATACTCTCCGGTGGTGTCGACTCCAACGCCCTACATAAGCCAAAACGCTTCTTCGGAGCAGCGCGTAACGTCGAAAACGGCGGGTCGCTGACGATAATAGCAACGGCACTGATAGATACAGGGTCGCGGATGGATGAAGTCATCTTCGAAGAGTTCAAAGGTACTGGCAACATGGAACTCGTCCTCGATAGAAGACTCTCAGACAGAAGAGTATACCCCGCTATCGATATCATAAAAAGTGGGACAAGGAAAGAAGAACTGCTATACCACCCAGAAGAACTCTCCAAAATATATCAGCTGCGTAGCGCCGTATCAGACCTTACACCACTAGACGCTATGAAACTGCTACTCGATAGACTAAAGAAGTCTAATAACAACATAGAGTTCCTGCTGTCAATGAAATAAATATTAGCGTATAGCGGATAGGTTTTCGTCTCCGAACTCCGAACTACGAACTCCGAACTGAGTAGCGTAGCTACGTAAATAAGATTGACAAACTTTTCGTTTTTTGAGAACCTCTTGGGAGATATAATATATATATTCCAAGGGGTTCTTTGCTATGATACGTCTTATCGTCAATATAATCATCTTCGCAGGGTTAGTATATGGAGGATTCTGGCTGTGGAATAATAACCCCACAGTGAGAAATTTCGTACAAGATAAACTCGAGACAGGGAAGTTCCTCACCCTAGAAGAACAGTTCTCTTCAGAACAGATAATGGCAGCAAACGAACAAGAACTTCTTAAAGACGAAAGCTATACCTTCCTAGAACCAGACCTTATCTTCTACCCATACCTCCTTATGGAAGTGAAATATGTCGCCTCAGGAGATAAGACAGGAGAAGGGATGCTACTATGGGGACTCGATAACGGAGAAATGGTAATAGACGCTACAACATGGGAAAGATCTCACGGTTTCGAAGACGCTATAAATTCCGGAGCCTCGCGTAATGACTTTAAACTACTAAACATCATAGCTAAAAACCGTGGCACAGTGACTCGTGAAACACTGGCAAATACACTAAATATCGAAGGCGCTATCCTCGATAGCTGGCTCGACGCCGCAAGAAAAAAACAACTGATAATAAGAAGTGGCGACGGATATAGGATACACCTAAACAAACCACGACTAAACGTCGACCCCATAACAAAAATCAATACATGGCTAGTAACTAAGCCATTCAAAGGCGTCAATAAGATGCCACGACAATATAGTAAGTCTCAGGTGGAAAACGTCTGCAAAGCAGCATTCGGAGAAAGCTTCGCCATAAGGAACGTATCGGAAGTCTTCTTGCCCGTCTACATAATACGCGTTATGAACCCCGACGGCTCAGTATTCACAACATATTGGAACGCACTAAACGGAAAAAGAATAATAGACGTATTTTAGGTCGCAATTATGAAAAGGGTTGCACTTCTTCTTTTTTTGCAATATCAACGGCTTTCTTGATGTATGCAGCTAAAGCGCTAACACCATCACCTTCACTTGCCGACATCATAAAAAGCGTAGAAGGATCATGAGGATATTTCTCCTGAAACTCTTCAGCAAAAAGAAGAGCCTCGGCGACGTCGATCTTGTTGAGGGCTACAGCATAAGGCTTCTCGAGAAGAGCAGGGTTGTATTTCTTGAGCTCCTGCTGTAAAACAACATAATCATCCCAAGGGTCTCTGCCGTCGATGCCAGAAGCATCGAGAATATAGACGAGAACCTTCGTTCTCTCAATATGACGGAGGAATTCATGGCCTAAACCACGGTTTTCAGCAGCACCATCGATGATTCCAGGGACGTCGGCGACAAGAACACGAGAATTATCGTCATATTCTATGAAACCAACGTTGGGCTTTAACGTAGTAAAAGGATACGAAGCAGCCTTGGCTTTGCTCTTAGTAACACTGCAGATAAACGTCGACTTTCCAGCATTAGGGAAACCTACAAGACCAACGTCGGCGATAATCTTAAGCTCGAAAGAAATCTCGCGAGATTCACCTTCTTTACCCAGAGTGCACTGCCGCGGAGCACGATTGGTAGGAGTAGCAAAACTTCTGTTGCCACGACCTCCACGACCACCATGACAAGCTACCCAAGATTGTCCGTCTTCGACAAAATCAACAAGAACTTCACCAGTGTTAACGTCTTTGATGATAGTACCACAAGGAACACGGATCTCCCTGTCAAGACCACGACGACCTTGACGGTTGTTGGGGCCGCCAGGCTTGCCGTTCTCAGCAACAATACGACGCCTGTTGCGGAACCAGTCAAGAGAAGGCATCTGGGCGTCGGCAACGATGGTGATGTCACCACCCCTATTACCATTGCCACCACAAGGACCTCCCTTGGCAACACAACGCTCGCGATGCCAGGCAACAATGCCATCACCACCACGACCTGCAACAAAAAATACTTTTACACTGTCAACAAACATTTTTTTTAACCATAAATAAAAACGCAAGAAATAGAAAAGTTTCCTTTCTTGCGTTTATGATTTTTCTCTAAATACGAGACCTTACTAAACTGCAGCTTCAACAGAAACATACGTCTTGTTGGTCTTCTTAAAAGCTACAATACCGTTAATGCTAGCAAAGAGAGTATCATCGCTGCCACGAGATACGTTCTTGGCAGGATGCCACTTGGTGCCGCGCTGACGTACCAAAATCGATCCAGCTGTAACATATTCACCATCATTGGCCTTGATGCCTAAACGCTTAGAATGTGAGTCGCGACCGTTTCGTGTAGAACCTTGTCCTTTCTTATGTGCCATGGTTTCCCCCTAAATAGATTTTTATGCGCTCACGATGTCTGTGATCTTAATACGTGAATAATTTTGACGGTGACCAACCTTACGACGGTAGTTCTGGCGTCTCTTATATTTAAAAGCCACAACTTTAGGGCCTTTTATATTGCCGAGAACTTCGCCGACGACAGAATATCCTTCGACAACGGGAACTCCTATCTTTACAGTGCCGTTTTCATTGACGAATAAGATGTCACTGAACTCAACTTTGTCACCTTCCTCGACGCCAAGAAGATCAACGTCGATGACGTCGTCTTTCTTTACGCGATATTGTTTGCCGCCTGTCTTAATAATAACGTACATGATTATAACCTCGAAATCTAATGCGTATTTACAATTGCTTTTTTACAAGACACGAAGTATACCGAAAGATACTATTACCAATCAACAAAAAACGATGACATTATGAGTATTATATTAGTAAAAGCGCCGCTGTCTCCAGAAGAAATGGCGATGATAACGAAAGAATTCCCCAGATATACCATCTTTCCCGACTTCGACGGGAGTGTAATGCCAGGGAAAGAACAGTGGGATGATATAGAGATAATATATGCCGATAGCCTCGACGCTGAAGAAATACCACATATCCCACGGCTGCGATGGGTCCACGCTCCAGTGCCATACCTCAACAAAATATGCGTTCCTTTGCTCAAAGACAAAGAAAATATTATAATAACAACGACGCGAGGTAAAGATATAACAACGGTAGGGGAATATATCATCAGCGCTGTCCTTGCCTTTGCCAAGAATATGTTCCTATGGAAAACATCGTATCGTGGAAATTACGATAGCGAAAATTCAGCGATACTGGAAACAATGTGGACAGCAGAAGGAAAGAAATTTTTGCAGATAGGACTCGGCGAAGAAGGTACCGAGGTAGCACGACGTGCACAAGAACTAGGATTCTACGTATGGGGAGCACAAGAACAACGATCATTCCACCCATACTGTAATAAAACCTTCGCCATTGAAGGGATAAGCGCGATACTGCCAAATGCCGACGTCGTAGCAATAAGCCTTCCGCGTGATGGATCATATGACTATAAACTAGGCACCGAAGAGATAAGCCTCATAAAAGATGATGCAATATTAGTGATATCGGGACTAGGAAACGCATTAGATGTCGAAGCATTGACAGAAGCAGCAAAGACGAAGAAATTCCGCGGGATCATCATCGACGCCATAGAAGATATGACAATACCACCAACATCGCCATTATGGGAGATGCCAAACGTTATAATAACGCCACATGTAGCAACATCGCCAGAATCAACAGAACATCGTGGCTTCATGACATTCCTACACAACCTTCGACAGTTCTCATCAGGGACATTCTCGGAAATGCGCAATATCGTTATCTAACGCTAAAACCCCATTTTTGCCACAGAGCTTTTTCAGTGATCAGTGAACAGTTATCAATGCAAAAAGGGGGTCTGGGGGAGATTCCCCCAGCCATGTTCTTATCCTCTCTGTGTCCTCTGTGGCTCTGTGGTGAAAAATCCTATTCCGAAATCTCTAAAGCCTGAATTCACTGCCAAGGTAGTGCTTGCGGGCTTCTTCGTTGTTGATGAGCTCGTCGACATTCCCAGATAACATGATCTTGCCCTCACGAACGATATAACTTCTGTCGACGAGAGAAAATATCTCGCGGGCATTGTGGTCGGTGATGAAGACGCTGATGTTTTTCTTGGCTAGAAGTTTTATCATCTGTTTGACATCGTGGATGGCAATAGGATCGATGTTGGCAAAAGGCTCGTCAAGAAGAAGGAAAGAGGGGTTCGTAACAAGAGAACGTGTTATCTCAAGACGGCGACGCTCACCGCCAGATAAACTCATAGCACGTTTCTTGGCGAGAGGCTCGAGATGTAGCTCGCTGAGAAGCTCTTCGAGGCGGCGCTTCTGCTCTTTCTTGCTTATCGGCAACGTCTCAAGGATACATAAGATGTTCTCTTCGACAGTAAGAGCACGGAATACCGAAGGCTCCTGGGCGAGATAACCCATGCCCATGTGTGCACGACGATGTACAGGATATTTCGTGACGTCTTGACCACGGAAGATGACACGACCAGAATCGGGGCGTATGAGTCCCATCGTCATATAAAAAGCAGTGGTCTTGCCAGCACCATTGGGGCCAAGAAGGCCGACGACTTCGCCTTCGTCGACGTGAAACGATATGCCGTCAACGACATTTTTTCCGCCGTATGCTTTTACTAGCATCCTGACGTTGAGGATCGGAGCTTTTGTGTCTTTCATCATCTTATTATCTTATTCTATGTTAAAGTTTTGTTTTAAATCATAATACTCTTCTTCGTTTAGAGCAAAGCGTACGTCGCCGACAGTAGAGATGGTCTCTTCGTCGTTGTCTTCGACAAGGTGTACCATCACAGCCTCAGCACTAACCTGAAGGTCGTTGTCCTTGTCGAGGAAAAGGACACGACGTCCCGCGTCAGCTTTGAGGAGGAGACCTTCTGCGCCAATAGAATATTCTGCACTGTCAGCAAGAGCAAAGCGTTGCAGAGAAGAACCGTCACGAGAAGAAGAACTGCTGATAATTTTTACGTTGCCGGTGACATTCATCATCGTTGGCGTCGTCGACCCAACGTCGTCGGAATAATGTACTGCTATGGTGTCGGCATATATCTCGCCAAGAGAATTATGATAATACACCTGCGTTTTATTGGAGACGGTGTCTTCAGGACTCTGGAAAAGAAGCTTCTTGCCGACGTTGTCGAGGAGCATGGTGCCGTGACACGTTATCGTCGAGATGGTGCCATCAAGTTCGTTGGTATATGTCCACGTCGTCGTCCCATCGCCGTTGATGGTGTCCCAGGAAGCACTTGAACCTTTGTGGAGATATATGTCGTCATCGGCAGTGAGGACGCCCAAAGATTTCTGCTCGATAAAAACATCGCCATGAAGGGAAAGAATGTCGTCGTCAACATCCCACGCAACAGTATTCGCTTTGAACGTCGTAGCAGCAGTATCTTCGTCGACGACAGAACCAGCAACATGGGAACAAAGGATTTCCTGGCCATTGGTGTCGAGGCGTATCTTCATAGCGTTAATGATAATGTCATCATTAAAGATACGGCATAACCCACCTTTTTTTAAGGGCGTCAAAAAGATGACACCACGAGGGCTTCCGGCGTCGGTAGATTTTTTCATAGAATGATATATCGCTCTGTCACCAATAGCAGTTAAAGAGTCGCCATATGTGAAAAATACATTTTCCTGGGAGAAAATATTATTTACAAAATAAATAGAAGATATCTCGTCTTTAGAGAAAGAAACGTTCATCGTCATGCTCTTCATAACGATAGGAGTTCCGTCGTCATTGCTTCCCGTGAAGACGACACGCCTTTCCGGTGAAGACCCAGAAAATACAGCAGAAAGAGTTTGTTGGTTGATAGAAGCATTATGGCAGCGTAGCTCCGCTCCGCCGTCGAGAGAAATGATGACGTCGTCTTTGAGCTTGACAACTTTGATGTTGGAGCCTTTGTCGCCAAAGAGCGTGGCATGTTGCGACATGACAACGCCAAAAGGATGGTCTATGACGACGTCGTCGGAAAGAACGAGGTTCTCACCGTCATAGTCGACAGAGGACGATTCTATTGTGATGATGTCGTCATCGTCGGCGACGCAATGAGCTATTCCAAAAAACATAGAGGTCACTACTGCTGTGGCAACGATGATATGATGTTTTTTCATTAAGAACCTCCTTCATTATGAGAGGGCATTTTCATCTTAAGATGCTTGGCATGGAAGTTTATAGCGTTTTTCTTCAAAGAGAATGTCACAGAATCTGCGATGCCTTCCATAAGGAGCGTAGCATCTTTGGAAGAAGCAGAAATATCATGGCCTTTGTCGATGACAATTGAAAATGTTGCACTCTGAGCGTCGAAGGTCTCGGTATTATAATAATATACCGCTTCGGCACTATCGAGATGACGAATGCGCTGCATGGTGATAAGACCGGGAGTGTCGTCGGAAAACCATGACTCGGAATCGTCAGGATCGCCGTCACGGACGAGAAGAAATCCGTTGCTCTGCTTGACAGCTTCACGACCGTCAGGAAGAATATAGTAAAGCTCCTCTTGCATGGAGATCGTGACGTCATGCATCTTCTCGATAAGTTTCGGAGAGTCTTCGTCGCTATATATTATAGAAAGCTCAGAGTTGGCATATGATATACGACAGTGCATCAAAGTGTTGTTGACGTCTTCAAACCAGTAGTCTCTAGTGACGTCATGGCGATGCTGGCTGCCGACATGGTAGACTTTTTGCTCAGGAGAAGCCTCGCTGCTCATAATAAGAGAATGATAACGCTCGCTGTCGCCGTCAGAAATGACGCTGATCTTTACGATGAAAAAAGCAACGAGGATGATAATGAAAGCGATGATAGCGGCAAGTTTCTTGTTAGACATATCTTTTATCGTTGATGGTTCACAACATTATAAATTTGTAACAGCGTAGTAAAAAGCTCGGGGATGTCTTTGAAGTCAAGGACCGCCATGGAATCGCACTTGGCCTCTGAAGGCATAGGATGTGACTCCATGAAAAGACAGTTGCACCCCGACGCTACAGCAGCTTTGGCAAGAGTGGGAATATATTCCCGCTGCCCACCGGAAGACGTCCCAAGTCCTCCTGGTTGCTGCACCGAGTGTGTAGCATCGAAACATACAGGATATCCGATACTCTGCATGGTAGGGATGCCTCTCATGTCACTGACAAGGGTGTTGTAGCCGAAACTCGTGCCACGTTCGATGAAAAGTATCTGGTCGTTGCCAGTAGATAATATCTTGTCGACGACGTTCTTCATGTCTAACGGCGCCATAAACTGCCCCTTCTTAACAGAAACTACACGTCCCGTATTGCCAGCAGCGACGATGAGGTCTGTCTGTCGACATAACAACGCAGGAACTTGTACCATATCACATACCTCGCCGACAGCAGAAGCTTCGGCAGGGGAGTGGATATCAGTTACGATCGGAAGCTCCAGCTCGTTTTTTACCCTCTCCAAAATACGAAGACCTTCGTCAAGACCAGGACCACGAAATGACGATATCGAAGATCTGTTCGCTTTGTCATAGCTGGACTTGAAGATGAAGTTTATCCCAAGATCGCCGAAAATTTTCTTCAGCGCCTCGGCAGCACGAAGACAATGTTCTTCGCTTTCGATGACACAAGGCCCCGAAATAACAGTAAGGGGATGCCCCTCTCCGATAATAAAATCTTTAATATTAATATCTTGCATGTCGTCGCTCCTATTCTAAAACGCTCACTATAAACTCTTTGGTATTTTATATGAAATATAAATCAAAAATGGGTTTTTGGTTCACATGAAAAGATAATAATGCTATGCAATAAGGTACAGTATTTTTTAGAGGTATACATCATGATATTCAAAAGCATAGATTTTTTACTTAAAGACATCTGGAGAATTCCACTACGAGAGGCTTCGCAGTTCGTAGCCTTCTGCTTACGGACATTGCGCATCGTCGTCCTCGCCCTGCGGGGATACTACCACGATAAATGCTACCTAAGAGCAGCAGCGCTGACGTTCTATTCTATGCTTTCGATAGTACCAGTGGCAGCGCTGGCATTCGGAATAGCGAAAGGCTTCGGCTTCGAAGGAACCCTCGAAGCACAGCTGATAAAAAAATTCCCAGGACATATCGAGGTGATAGTAGAAGTCGTAACCTTCGCTAAAGGAATACTACAGAATACTCGCGGTGGCGTAATCGCCGGAGTAGGAGTGGTTTTCTTGCTATGGGTCCTTATAAAACTATTAGGGAACATAGAATGTGCTTTCAATGATATTTGGGGAGTTAAAAGACCAAGACGCATGGTAAGGAAATTTAGCGACTATCTGTCAATGCTCATCGTAGGACCAATATTTTTCGTCGTGGCAAGCAGTATCAACGTCCTTGCTATAGCGCTTATTACTACGGTGACGGCAAAATTCACCGTACTAGAAACCCTAGGACCTGTTGTCTTCGCCATAGTGAAAATCATGCCGTATGCACTAGTATGGATATTGTTCGCCTTCATATATATCGTTATGCCCAACACAAAAGTACGGTTCCGCTATGGCATCGTAGCAGGGATATTTGCAGGGACGATGTATCAGATAACACAATGGGCATATATACACTTCCAAGTCGGCGTCGCCACGACGAACGCAATATACGGAAGCTTCGCAGCACTGCCGCTCTTCCTGATATGGCTGCAAATAAGCTGGCTTATCGTCCTCTTCGGAGCAGAAATGTCGTACGCCCTGCAGAATGTCGATAGCTACGAATTCGAACCCGACTGTAAAAATGTTAGCTATTCGATGAAACAACTAATAACATTACGTATAGTAACAGCAATAATAAAAAATTTCTGCGACGGCGGAAAAGTGATGGGCGACGAAGATATCGCCCACGACATAGGAACGCCGATACGCCTAGTAACACAGATACTAAAAGAACTCCTCGACGCAAAGATCATCGCAGAAATAATCGCTGACAACGGAAAGACATCATACCAGCCCGCCCATGACGTCGAACGCTATACTATGACATACGTAATAACAGCACTAGAAAACTCCGGCAGCTCCACAGTGCCGATAGCAAACTCACAAGAAATAAAAGCTATAAAGAAAAGTCTAGAAACTTTCTCGAAAACTTCAGAAAAAACACAAGAAAATCACCTGCTAAAAGACCTGTAATCATTGAACATTGAACATTGAACATTGAACATTGAACAATAGGAAGCTGGCTTTTATCGCCCGGCATTGACATTGAGATTAAATACTTAAAATTGATAAATGCTCAATGCTCAAGGACGTTGTCCATAGTATATAATCCAGGAGTTTTGCCGACGAGGAATGCCGCCGCAGTAAGAGCACCATTGGCGAAGGTCGCCCTGCTGTGCGCTTGATGTTTTATCTCTATGCGCTCGCCAGGGCCTGCCAAAATAATAGTGTGGTCGCCGACGATATCGCCAGCGCGGATGGCATGGACCGGGATGTTACCACCACGAACGGCGTTGATGGCAGAAGCAAGAGTTAGCGCCGTGCCGCTAGGAGCGTCTTTCTTCTTGGTATGGTGGGCTTCGACGATTTCAATGTCGAAAGATTTTGGAAGCTTAGTAGCAAGATCGCGGGCGGTGTTAAGAAGCATAGTAATTCCGATGCTGAAATTCGTAGCGTATACTATAGGTATCGTCGAAGATGCTTCCTTAAGGACGTTGATGTCTTCGCCAGAGAGACCCGTCGTTCCTATAACATAAGGAGTCCCACTATTAACAGCAGAGGCGATGCGGCCAGCAACGCCGTCGGCAGTGGCGAAATCTATGGCGACATCAGCACAAGATAAGGCCTCGACGATGTCGTCGGTGATGGCTATATCACCGATGTCTTCGCCAACAGCATGAACGTCACAAGCGGAAACAAAAGAAAATCTATCGTCGACGGAAGCTGCCATAACGATTTCTTTACCCATACGCCCCGCAGCGCCTATAATACAAAAAGTAATACTCATATAATCACCACCATAATCATCACGAAAAAACTTGATCATTTAACGTTAACATATTACAATAATAAACATCCACGGATTGGTAGCTCAGTTGGATAGAGCATCTGCCTTCTAAGCAGAGGGTCACAGGTTCGAGTCCTGTCCAGTCCATCCTTTTCTTAGCGGATAGTTATAGCAGATAGCAGATAGCGGATAGATTTTTCTATACGCTATACGATATATGCTATTCCTCTACGATATTAATTATTATTCTTCTTCAGTCTCTGCTTCGACAGGCTTTTTGGTGGCCCTGTCGCCATCTTCGAGAATCTCAAGGTTTACACGTATGCCATTGCGACTAGCCACAGACATCAGAAGCGTCCTAATAGCATTGATAGTCTTTCCGCGCTTGCCGATGATCTTGCCGATATCGGACTTCTCAACGGAAAGCTCAAGGATCAACGTTTGGGAGCCGCTGATCTCATTAATTTTGACTTGTTCAGGATTGTCAACTAGGTTTTTGACGATGTATTCGACGAATTCTTTCATGAGCAGCCTCTATTGTAGCAGTGTTTATTTCGTAAGTAACTATGGATAAGTATGTAATATCCTTCACATACAACAATACAAAAAACTTTAATATTAAACAAATTATTTTTTTTCTATTTCTAAAGTAATAGGACCATCATTGATAAGAGAAACGTCCATATGTTCGCGGAATTTCCCCGTAGAAACAGGCTTTCCAAGCTTCTTTGTAAGAACTTCGACAAATTCATCATAAAGAGCTTCTGCCTTTTCCGGCGGCGCAGATTTTGTGAATTCTGGCCTTTTACCTTTGGAGCATGTGCCATATAAAGTGAATTGACTTACCACAAGAATTTCTCCGTCAATATCACTGACGCTTATGTTCATTTTACCAGCGTCGTCAGGGAAAATACGAAGCCCCACGACTTTCTCCGAAAGCCATGGTATCGTTTTATTGGTGTCGTCGATATGCGCAGCAAAGAAAATAAGAAGACCACCGCCAATACTACCACATACCTTACCATCAACAGTTACAGAAGCTTCTTTGACGCGCTGTATCAAGACTTTCATTATTCACTCCAAGAGGGGGCGATCTTCTTTAACACCGAGGCCATATCGGAAGGTATCGGCGCAACAATGTCAAGATGCTCGTGGGTTATTGGATGATCGAAGCTTAGCTTCCAAGCATGGAGGAGCTGACGCTTCACGCCATATTTTTTGTTGGTAGAAACACTGCCATAAATACTATCGCCAAGAACTGGGGCTTTGAGGTGCTGCATATGTACGCGTATCTGGTGTGTGCGTCCCGTCATAAGAGCAACCTCTACGATGCTAAGAGCCTCGTTGTGAGCTAAAGAAGTATATCGCGTTATCGCTTCCTTGCCGCGGTCCTCGACGACGGACATCTTTTTCCTGTCAAGATGATCTCTGGCGATGTTAGTAATTATTTCGCCAGAACCGGGGTTTCCAACACATATAGAAAGGTATTTTTTGGAGACATTCCTGCTGCTGAACATCTCAACAAGAGCACGGTGACACTCAAGGGTCTTCGCAGCAATAAGAACACCAGAAGTGTCTTTGTCGAGGCGATGGACTATGCCAGGACGTAGGCTGTCGCCGACATCAGGAAGCTCCTTACAGTGGTATAAAAGGGCATTAACAAACGTGCCAGACCAATTACCATGAGCGGGATGGACGACCATGCCCACTGCCTTGTTTACAGCAAGAAAATGCTCGTCTTCATATATGATGTCGAGAGGGATGTCTTCGGCGACGACAGATATCTCCGGCGTCAACGCAAACTCTACCTTCACTTCATCGCCACACTTCGGACGAAGCTGTTTCTTCACAGCTTTGCCATTGAGAAGAACAAGCCCTTCCTTAATAAGATAGTGGAAATAACTGCGCGACTGGTCGGGGTATCGACGCGTAAGGATAATGTCAAGACGCGTGTTGGCTTCGGTGTCCGTTATAAAAATAGTATCTATTGTCATGATGTTGGTATCGCAAAAAGTTGTAGTGAATGAGGTAAAATGTTTTCGCCAGAAAGAGAGGCAAATATAGAAACGATATTCTTTGAAATGTCATCGAGAGCGTCGAGAGAAACAACGCCACCAAGACTCTTTCCAAGATATTGTATGCCACAATATTCTACGCTAGAAAGATAGTCGTCGCCACTGTCGATAAACATAGCACGACGCGATGAAGGGATAGCGCTAAGGCGTTCTTCACAAGAAGCGTCGACAGGGAATCCAAGAAAAATATCGAAGTTGAACATGCTATATTAATTATCTGTTGCTGCGGTTTATTTATCTGCCACTGCGGTTTATCTTTTTTATGCGTTCTTGACTTCTGCGCATCTGCGTGATTATTGTTTGTGCAATGCCCTTCATCATCTGATCATAGACCTTCTTTGCCTTCTTCTTAAGGTCCTCAAGAGAACTTACTGTAGAGGCATTGGTGTAAGAAGCAACCTTCTCGGCATTAAGAGCCGCTGCAACATTTTCGTCGACAACAGGATCGGAAACACCACCCAACGGTGCTACAGTGCTAGGATCGGGAACGGCATTGCCAGGATCAATAGACATAATAAAACTCCTTGACTGATGTTACGCGTTAATCTTGCTTTAGTGGCGTAGCGAAAGG